>VGIR01000054.1 GCA_016867815.1 candidate division WOR-3 bacterium
TCGTGCTGATCAGGTGGCGGAGATTCGTCGCCGGCGTCGGGTTCTACAAGCGCCCGGTGCTCAAGTCCCAGATCCCGCGCTTCCGTCCGGTCGAGTAACTGCGTCCTCGTCCAGCCAGTTCCCCTGGCATAGTGCTCCGTAAAGCACTATGGATGCAGCAGTTGCCACGTTTATCGAGTTCTTGTAGCCGAAGACAGGGACTTCAACCACCGCATCGCACAACCGGAGCGCCGTCTCCGATACCCCAAGCGCTTCGTTGCCAAGCACCAGCGCCACCGGGAAGTCGTACTCGAAACGATGGTACGGTGATGCGCCCGTGGCTGTCTCCACGCCGACAATCTGGATCCCCTTGGCCCTGAGGTCTGTCAGGGCTGCTGCGGTGTCGTCGAACCTTCGCCAAGGCACCGAGTCAGTCGTACCCAGGGAAGTCTGCTCAAGCTTGTGGTGGGGCGGGTATGCCGTGTACCCGCAAGGGATGACCTCTGCGGCTCGGGCAGCATCGGCCAGCCTGAAGATGGAACCGACGTTGAAGGCGCTGCGCAGGTTGTCGAGCACGATGTGTATCGGCCGGCGCGGAAGCCTGGCGAATTCCTCGGGCGGCAGCTCGGAGTCGCGGGTCTTCACCTTGAAGAACGTCTCGATACCGTCCGGTGCTGGCCTGCCCTTGAGCGAACGGCCGTGATGACGGGGCGGTCCCTGGGTACGGGGGCGCCTCATTCGAGGCGTGCCGCCCTGCGTACAGCCTTCTGCTGAGCAGGGGACAGGCCGGCATGAGAGCCGAGGGTCAGAGCAATCTGTGCTGCCTTCCCAGCAAGTTCGACAAGGTCGAGGGCGGACGCGGCGGTGGGGCCGACCGCGACAATCCCGTGCCCGGGCCAGATCACGGCCGAGAACTGCTCGAGTGCGGTCGCAGTGGCACGACCTAGCGATGAAGAACCGGGCGGCAGGAAGGGAATGGCGGTGAGGCGATCCTGGAGCAGGACCGGGGCCTCGGTGCACGTGCCCAGCAGCATGCGGACGAGCCGTTTCTGGTCCTGAAATCTGTGGGTCAGGCTGATCAGAGCGGTCGGGTGGGTGTGCACAACGACGCGGTCGTGGTGCCTGAACCTTGCCAGCATATCGTGCACCGCAACATGAGTAGGTAGTTCACTCGATGGCTGCGTGCCCTTCGGCAAGACCGAGTATGAACGGTCGCCGGCGCCGAAAGTGAGAAGGCAGAGGCACTCGGTTGGATTGCGGGCAAGGTCGCGCATCCGAGTGTTGGCGCGTTTGACCAGCAGGGAGCTGAGTATGGGTCCGTCACTCAGTCTTACCGAGATGTTGCCTGCATTGGCCTCGGCCCAGCCCCGGCGCGCCAGCTCGCCGGCAACCAGGGCGATGTCGTCGGCATACGGTTTCACTATCTTCTGCAGCTGGGCGGCAGTTGCGGTGTTCATGACCATCATCATATTGCCGCCGTTGTTGTTCGCTGTCAAGCCGTCCGTGCCCCTTGGGCACGCGTTTGACTTCGGGGTCGATTCTGCTAAAACTATCCGCCTGAATACTATGCCATCTATCAGGTCAGCCTTCTTCGGCGTTCTTGCCTGCGCTCTGCTTGCCGCTTGCGGAACTGCCACGCCGCCGGCACCGGCCGCACCAGATTCAGCATCAAGTCCGGCTTCGGCAGCGCCGCCCCTGGTGATTGGCCCCGAGACCACGGAGCGGCCGAGGGCTACCGATACATTTCGTGCCACCGACCCGAAGGACACTCTCCCCACCATTGTTGCCAGAACGTTCCCCAGGGCTGCATCGCTGCAACGCCGGGCCAGTCCCTTTCCCCATCGCGCAGTCCGCGACCGCGAAGGGCAGGTGGTGGGCTACGAAGTTTTCTCCGACAGCGCGGGGACGACAGCGAGAGGTTACGCCGGCATGGTGCCGTTGCAGGTCTTCTTTGATCGGCGGGGCAGACCGGTGCGAATCTACATCCTGGATAACTACGAGACACCGGCATACATGGAGCTCGTGCTGAGAGCCGGGCTCCTTGATTCCCTCTTGGTGTGTGACCCGGCCAAGGCGGAGAGCGTGGACGCGGTTACGCTGGCAACAAGCAGTTCGCACGCCATCATAGCCGGCGTGACCGCGCTCGCCGCGCGAGTTGCAGCCGAGATAGCGGCCAAACCTGAGGGACAGCGTTGAGCCCGCTGAATCAGACGCTCGTCCTGATCAAACCTGACGCGGTCAGGCAGCATCGCATCGGCGAGATACTGGGCCGCATCGAGGCGGCGGGCTTTGACGTTTCGGCCCTGGTCATGCGGCACCTTACGCGGCCTCAGGCTGAGGAGTTCTACGCGATTCACCGCGGCAAAGAGTTCTTTCCCGGGCTGGTCGAGTTCATGACTTCCGGGCCACTGGTTGCGGTGAGGCTGGAGGGCGAAGACGTTTGCCGCCGGGTGCGGGAGTTCGTCGGCGTGACTGACCCCAGTAAGGCGAGGCCCGGCTCAATCCGGGCCGATTTCGGCACGTCAGTGCGCATGAACGCCGTGCACGCTTCAAACCCGGAAGAGGACGTTCTGAGAGAGTTGGAGTTCTTCTTCCCAGGGTCGATGCACGCGGCGGAGCCGCACTAGCACAGTCCCAGACAGGAACCAGGAGCGGGACCTCTAGGGGTCCCGCTCAATCTCATCAGCAGCCTGCTATCCGACGCGCTCCACGCACCAGTTCTCACCCAGCCACAGCAGGTCGACTTTGACGCCCATACCCCAGGAGAGTACCTTGGACTCGGCCGAGCGGAGCTGGTCTAGCTGTGTCTCTTTGTCGACCGGATTGCCGGCGCAGTCCGCGTGGGCCACAATCGCTACGCGGTTGGAGCCGTGCTTCCTGACGGAGATGTCCAGACGGCGGCGGATGGAATCAAGCGCGTGCGGGTCTCTCGCTTCGGCGAGAATCCGGACCGGGCCGGGTTCGGTGATGGTGTCGACGTATTCGACTCCGTACTTCTCTTTCACCCAGTTGCTGACGGGTAGCTGCGTGCGTCCGTCCATGCAGTTGATAGCGGCGGCGAACCTGCCGTGGCACATGTGACTACACAGGCAGTCGGGGAGAGAGACTGAAGTAGTCGGCGGGGTTCAGTCGGGGTCGTCCTGCGGGTCGACGTTCACCGGTCTTCAGATCCGTGTCGTACTCGGCGTGGTCGCCTCGCGCGATTGCCTCAAGGCAGTCGCAGAACGCGTCCGCGTCGGATCTGTCATTGTAGAGCCCAAATGAGGCGCGCACGACGCCGGGCATGTCGGCAAGGCTGCCGCAGGATGCGCTCTCGTACAACTTCTCGGCTTCGGCGTCACTGATGCCAAGCAGGGCGAAGATGTAGGGATGGGCGCAGAACTGCCCGCAGCGCGCACCGACCCCTGCCTCATAGGCCATGATGGCCGCGACAAGCTGGGAGGGCTTTCCTTCCAGGCTAAAGCAGATGGTCCCGAGTCGGTCTTGGAGGTTGTCGGCGTTGGCCTTGCCATGGATGTTGACTCTCGGTATGCGGCTGAGGCGCGTGAGCGCGTACCGCGTGAGTTCGGCCTCATGCTGCATGATGGCATCCCATCCCACTGCGGTAAGCAGGCCAATGGACGCGGCCATCGCCACCGCGCCCACCACGGTCGGCGTTCCCGCTTCCTCCCGGCTGGGCAGGCTGCGCCAGACAACCGAGTGCGGCGTGACGAGATCGGCAACGCCGCCACCTACCATGGCCGGCTCGGACGCGGTGAGCAGAGACCTGTCGCCGGCCAGGATGCCCGCACCATAGGGCGCGTAGGCTTTGTGGCCGCTGAAGGCAATGAAGTCCAGGCGCTCCGCGTCGCCCGGCTTCCTCATGTCTATCGGCCGGTGCGGGGCAATCTGGGCCGCGTCGACGACAATCCTGGCACCGGCTTCGTGAGAGAGTCGCGCGAGGTGGTGGATCGGGTTCACCCAGCCTGTGACATTCGAGGCTCCGGTGACGGTCACGAGTGCGATTCTGCCCCGGAATTCCTTCAGCTTGTCTGCGAAATCATCCAGGTTGAGCGATCCGTCCGGGTTAAGCGCCGCCTGGACAAGACGTGCGCGCCGGCGCCATGGCAGGTGGTTGGAGCTGTGCTCCATCCGCGTCGTCAGCACGATGTCGTCGGGTTTGAGCGGTAACAGCGCGGCCAGCCGATTGAGCGACTCAGTGGTGTTGCGGGTGATGATGACGGTGTCTCTCTCCGGATCGGCTCCCACAAACCGACTGATCGTGTTGCGGGACTCTTCGTATGCCCAGGAGGCGACCTGGCTCTTGAAACCGGTGCCCCGCGCCACGTTGGCGTAGTACCGCATGAACTCGTCAACCTTCTCGGCCACCGGTCGGAAAGTAGGGGTGCTCGACGCGTTGTCGAGGTTCACATAGGTACGGGTTCCGCCGGAGAGAATCGGGACCCGGACGTCGATTCCCACGACTTCGGCGCGAAGTTTCTCGACAGGGATCATGTCTTGACGGGCAGTCTTCCTAGAGACGTTCTGATCCGGAAAGCCGAGACAGAAGCATGGAGTCTACGTTCGGAGGTCGCAGAAAGGGTCCTCGCAGTTCTCTGTGCACCTGCGTACCGCGCCCGCGCGCTGGCTGCCATAGAGATCGGTAGAGAAGTAGCGCTCGGACCGGTCGGGCAGCACCGTGGCGACTACCTTGTCCGTGCCCAGCCGTTTCAGTACGTTGATGGCGGCAAGGACGTTGGCGCCGGATGAGACCCCGACCATGATGCCGTAGGTTCGGCTGATCTGTCGAGCCATCTCAACGGCATCGGCGCTGCGCGGTATCTCGGTCCAGTCTATCTGTTTCACGTCGACGATCTCGGGTATGAATCCATCGCCTATGCCGGCAATCTGGTGAACTTCCATCGTGGTGCCGCCGGTGAGTGCCGTGGCCTCGGCCGGTTCTACGGCGACCACCTTGACCTGTGGATAGACTTCGCGCAGGCGCCGGCCCACGCCCATCAGAGTCCCGCCGGTGCCGACACCGGCCACGAACGCGTCTACCCGCACGCCGGCGAGTTGGCGTAGCAACTCGACGGCCGTCGTGTTGTAGTGGCAGGCGACGTTGTCTGCGTTCTGGAACTGCCGGGGCAGAAAGACGTTCGCGTCGCGTGCCGCAATCGCTTCCGCCCGGGCGCGCGAACCCGCGAAGCTCTCCGGAGTCGGCGTCAGGCAGAGCTCGGCCCCCAGATTGGTCATGATCTTCTGACGCTCCAGGCTCATGTGCTCGGGCATGCAGATGATCAGGCGATAGCCCTTCACCGTGCAGACCATCGAGAGGCCGATACCGGTGTTGCCGCTCGTAGCCTCGACGACGATCGAGCCGGGCTTGAGTTCGCCGCGTTCTTCCGCCCGCTCTATGATGTACTTGGCGATGCGGTCTTTGACGCTGCCGGTCGGGTTCATGAACTCGAGCTTGGCAAAGAAGCGCCAGCGTCGGCCCTCGTGCTCGACTGAAAGCTCCATCATCGGCGTGTTGCCGATGAAATCGAGTACCGATCTGGAGATGGCGTTCGTACTAGCTGGCAGTGGGGGTAAGGACGTCATTTGTTAGCATAGCGCGTGGAGTCGCGGGGGTCAAGGCAGACTGGCTCCCTGCCGCGCTCGGTAGGCAACCTGAACGCGGGCCAGAGCCCGGCAGCAACGATCCGCACACGCCAGCTCGACCGCGATACCTTCTGCCCGGCCGTGTGCCACTGACCGAGCCTGCACGGCGGACGCCGTCAGGCCCGGGACTGACTAGCTCTGGACGGGACGTTTGAAGAACAGGACCGCGCGGGTGATGATGCCGGTCTGTTCACTGCCACTGATTACCGAGACGAGTTCCCAGCCCTCGGCGCCGAACGTGCTTATGTAGTCCTGGACGCCTTCCATCGTATCGCGGGGTTTCTTCTCACCGGGCACTTGCACGCCCCAGCGGGCGAGATTGAGAATCGGGCTCAGGTTCACGTCAATTCGTACGAACTTATATTCCCATTTGGTCATCAGTGTGCTCCTTTTGCTTGCCAGATGCTAGCCGCAATCGGTTGGAAGTCAATTCAGGGGTGCGGCCCGGTCCTTCCAATAGCCGACCAGCGCTGTCGACTTGCGTCGGATGGTTCACGGTCAACAACTCAGGATCTGCGTCGGCAAAGGGGAGATGCGCCCGCGTGTGCCTGTTGTGGCCCGGCAACTCGCCGAGCTGCCTTAGAGACGGCGACCCAGTGCTGCTCCGACGGCAACCCCGAATCCCATGCCGCAGCCGACTCCAACCGAGAGCCAAAGCGCGAGCTCGCCCGTCGCTATTCCGATTGCGACTCCCGCCCCGGCCCCGATCGCCAGACCGATGCCCATGCCAAGACCGAGGAACCGTCTCGTCTTCTGCTGGTCAGGTTGGTCCACTAGCTTCCTTTCGCAGCCAACATCATTCCGTCGTGCGGCGGCCAGGAGTAGGACTGGGCAGGGCTGTCACTTGCCGCCTCTGTCGTCCCGAGAATCTCTTGATGGGCAGGGCGGTCCCACCATCCATCGGTCCCCACACGTACTTCCCGGTATTGTCTATATACCCGTACCGGTTCTCCGTGACGACGAGAGCCAGTCCCTCGGAGAAGGAATACGCCAGGTCGAACTGCGGGTTGATGACGAACTTGCCGGTCTTGTCGATGTAGCCCCAATGCCCGCCAACCGCTACCGCCGCCAGCTGTTCGGCCGTGAACTCCAGCGCCCACACGAACTGAGGGTCGATGACCATCTTCCCGGTCGCGTCGATGTAGCCCCATAGCGCATTGTTCCCGACCTTGACTGTCACCGCGGCAAGTCCCTCGGAGAAATCGCGTCCCGCCTCGAACTGGGGAGTGACGGCCACCCTCCCGGTCCTGTCTACGTAGCCGCACCTATCGCCGATGACGACCAGCGCCAGCCCTTCGGAGAAACCCCGGGCCCCGTCGAATTGCTGGGCGATGATGAGCCTGCCGGCCTTGTCGATGAATCCCCACTTGTCATCGTCGCTACGGACGAGGCCCAGTCCTTCTGAGAAGTCGTAGGCGTCGGCGTACTGCGGATTGACGACGAGCGTTCCGGACTTGTCGATATAGCCGGCCTTGCCGTTGGCGGCGGCATGTACGACTGCTCTTCCTTCGGAGAAGTCCCGCGCCTCCCGGAACTGCGGCTCGATGACTCTCTTCCCCTGGGTGTTGATGTAGCCATAGAGCCACTCATCGCCGACATACCAGGCGAACACCGCGAGCCCCTGCGAAAAGGGGCCGGTTTCATCGAACTGCGGGTTGATGGTGTACGCACCTTCGGCGTCTATGTATCCCCACTTCTGGTCAACCTCGCCGATGGCCACCTGCGCGAGTCCCTCGGCGAAGTTGGCGCCATTGTCGAACTGCGGGGCGATGATGGTATCGCCGGCTCTGTTGATGTAGCCGAACTGGTCGTTGACCAGCACGAGGAAGAGGCCGGACTGCCCCTTCTCCTTCCACAGGTTGCAGGACAACAGCGCCAGCAGCGCGAGCAGCAGAAGCTTCTTCACGATGCCTCCATTCGAGCCTTCACGCCAGGCTCATGCACAGTCGGATTGTAGGCTCAGCGCGGACGGATGTCAAGCCACGGCGAGGCCGGCCGAAGGCCTGCGGTGTCTGTCACACGGTTCATAGACAACGGCTCACGGATGGCGCTGATGGCAGGGGAGATGCCGTCCGCAAGCGCCGATTCGCGTCGGAAGGGCCTGCAGATGTTCGGGGATGTCAGATGGGAGGGAAGTAAGGATCAAGTGGTCCGGCGGTCGAGTGGCCGGCCAATCAGCAACCTGGAATGTCCTGTACGGTACCTGTCCCTGAGTCGCCTAGGGTTCGAGCACGAGCCGTTCTCGCTTCAGTGCATCGACAGCTGCGCTCCAATCCTGTCGCTCGCCAAGGTTGTAGCCCACATAGGCCCCGCGCAGAAGTCCGGCGAGGGAGAAGACAATGAGCGGCAGGTCAAAGGAGAAGCCATCGTGCCTGATGATGATGGTGTCCCAGGCGTTCGGCCGCAGCACCACGCCGCGTGCTATCGCGACCGCGAGCAGCCCGACGCTGGCGCCGGCTACCCAGCCGGTTGCAGCGCCGAGAATCGTGCTGAGGTTTCGATTGTCCGCCTGCATGCGCCTGCGGACCTCGTGGTCGGTAATCGGGTCGCCGAAGAGGTCATGCGCGGCAACGCCCTTTCGTTCCCGCGCTGCCTCGCATCCCCGCCGCGCCTGTGACGAGCCCTGGAGCCAGCCGGCACCCGCGCCGGCAGCGAATCCGGCGCCGGCTGCGGCACCGTACGTTGTCCGATCCAAGTCATAAACGTCAACCGAGTAGTAGTACCAGCTACCCCCGCCGGACATACAGCCATGGATCAGCACCGATTCCTGTCTGCTCTCGACAAACTTGATGGCGGTCATCGCTCCGATGGTGCTGCCGACGCCGAGGCCGCAGGCTGCGCCGGTCAGGCCGTCAACAACCTGGCTTGTCCAAGCGGCTCGCGGCGGTGGGTGAATGGGTCGGGTTCCAGTGTCCCCGGGGTTCTCGCCGATTCCCTGCCAGAGGTCGAGGTAGGCGGCCCGGCCGCCGGGCACTGCGGCCAGCTCGTTCACCACTTCTCCGTAGTGGTCTACGTAGTACCCGATGCGCCGGAACTGCTCGGGCGCGATTGGGTACTGCACAGTCCGCCCCGAGCCGTCGGCGATTGTAAGCGAGTAGGCGCTGTCCGGCATCAGGGAGAAGCCCGCCGAGGCGAAGTCCTCTATCCCGGGGAAGAGGTGAAATCGACGGCGTTCCACTGCATTAATCTCAGCGCCGACGCCGGGGCTTACGGCCACAATCGCGGCAGACTCAGGAACCACTTGCCACGTTTCGGCCACGGCCAACGAGAACAGCAGGATGGCGAGCATGCTAGAACCGGACCGATACCAGGTCCAGGCGCACCGCGGGCGAAACCTGCCGGGACGAGTCCCTTTGCAGCGAGAATCCGACCGCGGGCAGGCCGACTCGCCCGCGAGCGTAGTATCGCGCATATGTCGGCTTGCTTCGCTCATAGCCGATGACCGCGCCGGCAGTAGTTCCCGCCAGTGAACCAATGGCCGAGAAAGGAAAGACTGACGACGGGCTGATCTGCGACAAGAGGAGGTCAAGGCAGAGTCCGACGGTCGTCCCGGCGATGTGACCGACCACCGATGCGCCCCAGGCCATACGCAGGTTGCCACCGGGCCGCTCACTCTCGCCCGCTCGAAAAGTTCCGTAGGCCGCCGCGGCCGGCCCGACCAGGACCACTGATGCCACCCAGGCGCCGAATGCTGTGGAAATCGTGATTCCGGATACCCCGTTGGAACCGCGTACCGGCGAGAAAGGGTCCAGACTCCCCAGCGTGTAGGCGATGAACACTCCCATCGGTATGATGCCGACCAGGCCGCCGGCCAGCGCGCCGCCGAACGCGGCCCACATCTCGCGCTTCGATCCGGTAACGCGGCCCGGCCCCGGGCCGGGGCGCGAGCTCAAGATCGCACGCTGGGCGACCATCCAGCCGGACCGATTGTCGGGCAGAAGGACCTCGTACCAGCCGGGCGACCGGTCGAGAACGCGGAGGGCATCACCGTGCTCGACAATGCGCATGGTCGAGGAGAACGGGTCCGGTTTTTCGTAGATGAGGGAGGAATCGTCAATCACCCACGCCCTGAGCACAGGTGCACTCGCCGCGGGCACGCCTTCGACCACCAGCGCCACGAGGGTCACGAGGGCGCCAACCAGCCCGGTCATGATGGAATCATAAATCCCGCGCGCAGGGATGTCAAATGGAAGGGGAGAGTGATAGAGGGCCCGCGGGCGGTCGAAGTTAGATGTCTGGCGTTAGATGCTGGATGCTGGAAGTCAGGAGTGCAGGTGAACCTGTCGATGGGTAGAGGGATCGAGCGCCGCGGGCAGTCAAGCATCGACTTCGGTTCTCCCGCCGGACGAGCCCATCTCCGGCCGCTTTGGAGACCCAAAACTTGCAGTATAGGCTGAACTCCCGACCAAACCTCTGTCGTGGAGGTCCCGTAGGACCTACTGCGGGTTCGGGGTATCTCCAGAGCCCGCCGCCTCTTTGCGGTCAGCTTCGGCTTCCAGCCGGCGGAGTTCGTCGTCGGAGAGTCCGAAGTAGTGGCCGACTTCGTGGATGACGACCTGGCGCACGAGCTTCCTTACTCGCGCAGCGGTCCGAGCCTGCTGTTCTATAGGCTTCTGGAAGATGAGAATCCGGTCAGGCAGGACGTTGCCGTACCATGGGCCGCGCCCTGCGTAGGGCACGCCCTGGTAGACGCCGAGCAGTCCCCAGGGATTGAGACCCATCTCGCGGGCCAGCCCAGGTTGGGCAAGGGGTTCGATGATGACAGTGATGTTGTCGAGCTTGGAACGGAAGTCCTCCGGGATAGAGGCAATCGCCTCGTCAACCAGTTCGCTGAAGCGTTCAAGTTCCATCAGGGCCAATGAGAAGTTCGAAACCCGAAGCTCGAATGATGAATCAAGTCCGAATACAGAAGTCCGAACCGGGCATTCTCCGCCTTTCGAGCTTCAATCTGACTTCGTGCTTCTTCATTCGGGTTTGACCGGGACTGATCGTTGACCGAAGATGGCCGTGCCGACTCTTATCATCGTCGCGCCTTCCTCGATAGCAACCTCGAAGTCGGAACTCATGCCCATCGAGAGGTGGGGAAGAGGGATTGAGAAGCGCTGGCGGCAGGCTGCGGCCAGGGCCCTGAGCGCCTTGAAGCAGGGCCGGGATGCCTCAGGGTCTTCGATGGCGAGCCCGGGGCCGATGGTCATCAGGCCGGCGAGTTGCAGGCGGTCAAGCTTCGGCATCTGGGCAACAAGGTCGGGTAGCGCGGCGGGTGATACTCCGTGTTTGGACGCTTCGCCGGACGTGTTCACCTCTATCAGCACGTCTACGCGCTTGTCCATCAGGCTGCACCGGTGCTGCAGTTCCTCGGCCAGGTGGAGAGAGTCCACGCTCTGGATGCAGTCGAAGAGCTCCAGCGCTTTCTTCGCCTTGTTGGTCTGGAGGTTACCGACGAGGTGCCATGTTGCCGGCAGAGCCACTTGTGGCTTCTTGGCAGCCGCCTCCTGCACGCGGTTCTCTCCGACCTGGGTGATGCCGGTTCTAATGGCCTCATCGATCTCGGCCGCGGCCCGCGTCTTGGTCACAGCTATGAGGGTGACGTCGGAGCGGCGGCGGCCGGCGCTCGCGCAGGCGGCAGAAATCCTCGTTTCCAAGGCAGCGATGTTGTCCACGATCCTCATTGGGGGATTATAGGTCATTTGGGGATGGTCACAAGCCTGCGCTCAGACGAGGGCTGCCCCGGCGCAGGCCGGGGCAGCGTAGACTTGACCCTGCTAGCTAGTGACTCTAACGCGCCAACACGAACTTCCGCGACTCCTGCGCATCGCCGGTCTGCAGATAGTAGAAGTAGATGCCGGACCCGACGAGACGGCCATGCGTATCTCTGCCGTCCCAGGTGACGACGTGACTTCCCGAAGCCATGGTTCCTGACAGCAGGTTCCGGACCACCCGTCCGGACTGGTCCATGACCCTCACACTGACCTTGCCGGCATCGGCTGTCAGGAAACGCATGCTCACCCGTCTGGGGTGGAATGAGGAGACTTGCAGCGAGGGCGTTTGGCCGGGTCCAGGGTCGTGCCGGTCTGGTGCCTCTCCCACATAGATGTATGGCCACTCGTTGGTGAAGCCGCCGTAGGTCTGACCGCCGAAGGTGATGAGGTTGCGATTCCAGGGATCGAACGCGCCGGCCGGGCAGCGCCGTTCGGAGGGTATCCTGCCCGCGGGGTTCAGTTTGATCCAGAACAAGGTCTTCAGGTCGAGCATGTAGAGGTCATTGTAGTACGTGCCGCGCTCGTAGTTGAAGCCGCCAAAGAAATAGGCTCGGCGGGTGACCGAATCGTAACAGGTGGCGCAGTTGGACCGGCCTTCGGTCACGACACCGCCCGGAATCAGTTTGTGCCAGGCTTCGAAGCCGGGGGTCAGATCCAGCGACCAGAGGTCCTTGACGAAGTGACCGTCGTAGGTCTGTCCACCGAAGATCACGAGCCGGTTGCACCAGTCGCTGCCGGAGCCGTAGAAGGCATTGTACGACCAGCGCGGGGCCGGAGGCGGACCCGAGGGCGAGAGTTTGCGCCAGACCAGGCTGTCGAGCAGCAATTCGTACACGTCGTTGTATCCCGTATAGAGGTCGTTGCCTCCGAACACCACCAGGGACCGTCGAATCGGACTGTAGATACCAGTGATGTAGACAGGACCCGGAGGCGGTGTGCCGGTCGGGTAGAGCCGCTGCCACGCCGATGTGCCCAGGTCGAGCGCCCAGACATCTTTCAGCAGGGTCATGCCGTTTCTTCCACCGAACACTATCATCCGTCTCAGGACCGGGTCGTAAATCGCCGTGTGGCCGTGCCGGGGTGTGGGAGCAGTGCCGGTCGCGGGCAGCGACTCCCAGGCATACCCGCGCTTACCGTCCAGTGACAGTGTCCAGACGTCGCCGAAGTTCCCGGAAGCGCCGCCGCCGTACAAGACCGCCTGTCTGCCCAACTCGTCGATGATGATGGTCGCTACGGAGCGCGGCGCGGGCGGAAACCCCTGCCAGCGGAGTTCTCTGTCCTGCCCGAGGTGTATGTAGGGCGACTCGTTGCTGAATCCGGCATGGGTCTCACCGCCGAAGGTGATGAAGTTGTCGTTCCATGGGTCATACGCGCCGCCCGGGCAACGCCGCTCCGAAGGGATCCTGCCCATCGGCTGGAGCTTGGTCCAGGTGAGGAGGTTCATGTCGAGCATGTAGAGATCATTGTAGAACACGAAACGGCCGGGATAGTAGAAGCCGCCAAAGAAGTAGGCCCGGCGTGCGACCGTATCAAAACACGTGGCGCAGTTGGAGCGGCCTTCCGGCACGGAACCGCCCGGGTTCAATTCGTGCCACGCCTCGAAGCCCGGAGTCAGGTCCAATGACCAGAGGTCGTTGATAAACTGACCCTCCGGTGTCTGTCCGCCGAAGATGATCAACCGGTCGCACCACTCGCTGCCGGAGCCGTAGAATGCGTTGTAGGACCACCTGGCCTCGGGCGGGGCGCCCGAGGCCGCCAGCACGCGCCACTTCATGCTGTCGAGGAGCAGTTCGTGTACATCGTTGTACCCTCGGCCTTCGTCGACGCCGCCGAAGATGACCATCGAGCGTCGCACCGGGCTGTAGACGGCCGTGATGTATACCTTTCCCGACGGGGGCGTGCCGGTCGGCGTCAGTTGCTGCCATGTGGCGGTGCCGAGGTCCAGCGCCCAGACGTCGGATAGCGATGACATTCCGCTCCGGCCTCCGAAGATGACCATCCAGTGGTGAACCGGGTCGTATATGGCTGTGTGACCTACGCGCGGGCCGGGGGTCGGGCCGGAAGTTGGCAGTGACTCCCACGTATACCGGCGTTTCGCGTCGAGGGAGAGGGTCCAGACGTCGCTGCGACCTTCTGTGACCGAGCCGCCGCCGAACATGACCGCCCTGCGGTTCGGTTTGTCAATGACGATAGTTGCCAGCTGCCGTGGCGCGGGCGGAAAGCCCTTCCACTCCAGCCCAACTGCACTCGCGCACAGCAGGCCGACGGCCATGGCCGCGCGCATCATGCTGACTGTCATAGCGCCTCCTGGTTTCGCTTCAGAAGGCGGCCCGGGTCAGGGAGCGATTGGACGTTCCTTGTTTGGCCTGAAACCGCCCTCTTGGCTTGGTTAGGTTATAGCGCGGATTCCGGTGTTGTCAAGCCCGATTTCGATCCGTCGCGGGCGGCCCGGTGGCGCGCTAGTTTGCGCGCTTCTTGAGGACGAAGATGAACTGGTAGGCTGACCTGAGGGGTAGTACCGCCCAGACCAGCTTGAACGAAAGGTCACGCACGATGCGGAGCGGGTTGAGGGTCGCGAAGGGCCGGATCTTCTTCATCGGCCAGCGGTCCTGGCTGGTGTGCACAACCTCCAGGCCGTTGCGGGAGAAGAGCTGCTTCCATTCGGACAGCGACATCAGGTGTTCGTTGATGTCCTGCTGCTCGGTGCCGTGTTTGCCGGACACGCGCCAGTACAGGAAGTTCGAGTTAGGCACAGTGACGCAGAGGCGAGCGTCCGGCTTGGAGACCCGCTTCATCTCTCCGAGTCCCTTCTCCATGTCGAGAAAATGCTCGAGCGAGCCGATGCAGGTAACGTAGTCGAACAACCCGTCCGGGAACTGCAGATCCTCACCCTTGCCGATCTTCACTTCCGATTCCGGTGACGTCTGCCTGGAAAGGCGTACGGCCTCTTCCGAGATATCAGTGCCGCAAGTCTTCAGTCCGCGCTGGGCGGCGGCCCGCAGCAGGAAGCCGGTGCCGCAGGCAATGTCGAGCAGCGTCCTTGCCGGCTGCACGTCGAGGGCGTTGAGGAACACCTGGTACGCGTCCGGTGGACGCATACTGCCGAGGCCCCGGTCGGCATAGCGCCGGTTGTACCATTCCCTTATGTCCTGTTCGGTCGGGTTGTGAGTGGCTTTGTCCATGGCCGGTCCTCTATACCCCGCTCGGTCGGGGTTTGCGCCTCACGATGAATACACCGCCAAGCGTCGCGACCAGGAACAGGAGTGCTGCGCCGGAAAGGTAGGAGCCCAGTCTGTACCAGCGCGATTCGTACCTGAACACGACCTCGTGCTGTCCCGGTCCCAGGGCCACGGCGCGGAATGCGTGATATGCCTGCTGCACCGGTGCCGGTTTCCCGTTGTCATAGGCCTTCCAATCAGGATGATAGCTCTCCGACAAGACCAGCAGTCCGGGCTCGGCCAGGTCGGCTTTGACGGTGATGGCGTTGCAGTCGTAGGCCGTAACATCTGCCGTGCCCGCGGTCGTGCCCGCGGTCGCAGCCAGGCCGGGATTCGCGTACAGCAGCACGGTTCGGCTCGGGTCGAAGTCGGGCATCCTCAGCCGTGACAGCACCTCTTCCTTGCTCTTCACTTGCTCGTACCCAGCGGCGACGTATGCGCGGGGCAGGACGCTGCGGTTGCGGTACACCGAGTACTTCTGGCCGGCGAAGGCCAGTTCGAAACGGGGGTCGCTGAAGTAGCCGCGAATCTGCCCGATCATCTGCTGGGTGCGCTGGTCGTATCCCGACACGTCGTCCGGTAGAGTCAGGCTGATCACGTACTTGATGTTTGCCAGGTTCATGGCATTGGGGGAGAGGAGGTAGTCGGGCCGGAAGAAGACGCTGGTGCCGACCCCAAGGAAATCCATGTAGACCTGAAGGGGGTTGGGCAGTTGGCCGGCGACGCTCTGGATATGGTTGTAGGCGAGAATGCCGTCGTCGCTACGTTCGTACTGCCAGGGCAGGACCCGGTGCAGCGACGTGTCCTGCTTGAGGAAGGCCACGGCCTCGTCCGGAGCAAAGTACTCGGTCGGTGGCGCCGCTCCCTTGATGTAGCCTCGCGATTCGTCCCAGAGACTCAGCGACAGCCCGATGTCGCAGACCATGATGGCGGCGAGCCCCGAGGCAAACACTACCGGCTTGAGCTTCCGGTTCATGAAGAGTCGGACGAGAAGAACACCCAGCGCCGTGAAGACCAGTGAGAAGAAGAGACCACCCAGGATTGCCGGGTAGTTGGCCGCAAGGGCTTCGAGTTTCTGCTGGGATGGGCTGGTCGTAGACTGGAGCAGGGAGAGCATCGGTCCCTTGAGCGCGGCAAAGAGGAGCAGGAGCACCAGCGGGACCGCACCGAAGGCGAGAACCGTGCGCGTGGTCTTGCGGGAGTCACCCTCTCTCGCCTCGCGCAGAAAGTGGTCGATACCGAGACCGGCGAGCACAACGAGCGAGAAGGCGGCGACGAAGAAGATCATCGCCGGGCCGCGGAACTTGCTGATGCCGGGAAACAGATAGTAGGGGATGTAGTAGAGCGGCGTGTAACCACCCCAGGCCAGGACCAGGGCGCCGAGGAAGCTGAATGTGAAGAACTTCGTATACCTGTCTTTCCAGCGCCGGAACACGGCGACGCAGGCGAAGAGCAGGGGGATGATCCCCAGGTACTCGCTGTGGAGCTTGAAGGGGTTGCGGCTCCAGTAGGCGTCGAGCCCGCCGGAGAACTTCGGTGTCAGGAGGTCAAAGGTCTCGATGATGGGCATCGACCAGGAGGTCGCGTACGCGTAGCCGCGTTCGCTGCCGCGAGAGGCGAAGGGCAGGTTACCGTAGACCGGCAGGTACTGGATCGAGGAGAGCGCGCCGGCGAACAGGAAGAGCGCGAGGAAGTAGCCGCAGAGCTTCAGCGCGACCGTCTTCGATCTCTCCCGGCGCACGGTCCCGACGAGCGTGAATACGAAATAGGCCGTCAGGACCAGCCCGGTGTAGTACACCTTCTGGATATGGCCCGAGAGGAGCTGCATGGCGACGATGAATCCCGAGAATACGAACCACCGGAACTGGCTGCGGCTCATGCCCCGGTGCAGGAAGAAGAGCGCCAGAGGGAGGAGCGCGGAGCCAATGAGCCGTCCGTCGTGGCCTGCGTACGCGAGCGTAACAAGGCTGCCCGCGAGCTGGTAGCCGATGCCGCCCAGGCCGGCAGCGATGGTCGAAACCTTCAGTTCCTTGAGGAAAAGGTAGGTTCCAAGTCCGGCCAGGAAGTGATGCAGCACGAAGGTCCAGGTCCAGACGACGTGAACCGGCAGGATCAGTCGCAGCAGCAACGTCGGGTAGAACATGTCCGCGAAGAAACCGGCCACGGTCTGCTGGCCGCACAGCACCGCGGGCCACCAGAGGGCGACGTTTCCATGGGAGCGGATGTAGGTGGCCATGAACTCGCGCATGATGTAGGAACCGGCGCCAAGCCAGTCGGTTCCGTCCAGCATCCGTCCGCCGAACAGGTACTTGCCGTAGAACAGGAATGGAATGAGGAGCAGCGCCAGGATCACCGGCCAGCCGGCCAGCCGGTCAAGGTCTGACGGCCCGGCCGACTTCGCTGCCTGCGTCCTAGCTGGAGGCGGTATGTGCTTCTTCGGCATTCTTTCTCCTTCGAGCCACGAATGGCAGGCAGACGGCTGCCATGAGTACCTCGCTGACGGTCATCCAGACCCTCGTCACCAGGGCCGAAACTATGGCAATCGGCTCAGGCAGGACGGTCCTGAGGATAATGGTGTAGACACCCTCTCGTATGCCGAGCCCGGCCGGCGCAATCAAGACCAGGAATCCCAGCATCCAGGACATCGCGTATCCGCCCAACAGGATCGGCAGCTTTGACAGCGGCATGGGGTAGAATGAGTTGATGAGCGCGAAGCAGCACGCCCCCTGCAGCGCCCAGTCCAGCACGTAGAGCGCGAGGATGCGGAGAATCCGGGGATACGACATCCGCAGTTCGAACAGCGGTCGCTTGAGACGGGCGAGGCCGAAGCGGATGATACGATTGAGGATCGGCGGATAGACGGCGACAAGGCTGAGCGGAGCGAGCAGGAAGAGCAGGTAGGCCGCCCGCGGCATCTGTTCTCCGGGTATGAGCAGGACGGCAAGACCGAACAGCCCGGTCGCAGCCAGCAGCGAGAAGGCGAGTTCGACTACAACGCTTACCATGGTCCGGTCTTCGGGGACGCCCTGGTCTTTTGCCATGCTCATGCGACCGAGGGTGAACCAGACTTTGCCCGGCGCATACTTGCCGATCTGGGCCACCGAGAAGATGGCGATGGATTTCCCGAGGGGAAGCTCCGCACCCAGGGCGTGTAGGATCAGCTTCCATGCGTATCCATACAGCGGGAGGTGGAAGACCAGCAGAAGGACGAAGGACGCGACGAGCAGCAGCGGCTGGAAGTGGAGCTGCCCGAAGGGTATCCGGTGCCAGTCGCGGATCAGGCGCACAGTCAGGAACCAGAACGCGGCGCCGGTGACGAGCACCCCGAGTACCGTGCGGAGCCAACCGCGTTGGGTCCACTTGCCGGTGGACGAGGACGGAAGACCTCCCATGTTCGGCGGGTTCAGGCTGCGGCACTGAGGTCGCGGTAGAGGCCGTCAAGTCGTCTGATGATGGCCGGCCAGGAGTAGTTCTGCTGCACGTGGTCGAAGCCGGCATGTCCCAGTCTCTGCGCCAGATCTGGATCGGTGAGCACGCGCGCGATTGCCCGGGCGAGGGCTTGGCTGTCCTTCTGCGGTACCTGCAGACCCGTCTGTTCGTCGATTACGAGGTCCACGATGCCGCCGACGCCCGATGCTATGACCGGGCGACGATAGCTCATAGCCTCGATGAGCACTACCCCGAGTCCTTCGGTGTCGCCCCGGCTGTCTACGATTGCCGGGAGCACGAAGGCGTCGCAGCGGCCGTAGTGGCGCGCCAGGTCATCCGGTGAGATTCTGCCGTGGAAGGTGATGGATTGCTCCAGTCCCCGGGCGCGTGCAAGTTCCATCAGCCCGGGTTCTTCGGGGCCGGACCCGACGATGTTCAGGTGCACGGGCATCTGCCCGGCAAGTATGCCCACGGCTTCGATAAGGTAGGGGATTCCTTTACGCTCGACCAGTCTCCCAACGAAGAGGAGCTGTCTCGTTGCGTTCGGCTCCTGCCGGGCGGATTCGGAAAAGGTTCCCGCCGCCGTGCCGAATGGCACTATGGCAACGGACCGATCGTATATCCGCCGGATGGCCTGGACTGTGTGGGTCGAATTGGCCGTCACCGCACCGGCGGTACGGATGGCCCATCGCAGGAAAGGCTTCGCCAGCCTGACGACGTTGTTTACGACCATCAGTTCGGCTCCGTGGAAGCTGATCACGGTCGGAGCGCGGCAGGCGCTCGCCGCGGCTTGCCCGAACAGCGAGTGGGGTAGTGGCCAGTGAACGTGGATGATGTCGAATTGCTCGCGGCGGCAGAGCCGCCAGGCTGCTACGGTCCCGCACAACAGGTAGCTGACCAGCAGGAACTTGTAGCGAATGCCCCGCTTGATTCGGTCCATCGCCATCTCGTCGTGCGTCAGGTCTTCCCATCGCCGGGGGAAGTACCGAAAGCGGTACACCGGAACACCGTCGATGGTCTGGTTTCCCAGCCCACGGTATGATGACGTGAAGACGCGCACATCGTGTCCCGCACCACGCAGGCGAGTTATCGTCTCAACCAGCCAAGGAGTGATTACATCTGACTCGTTGCGCGGGTATGCGGTTGTAATGTACAGGATCTTCACGGGTCAGAGCGGGCTGCAGCGCGCCGCCTCCGGACAGCAGGTCGGATCAACGACCGTGCCCGTCCCGCTGGTACTATCTCAGGTCGGCCGCTTCGCGTGCGAGCCTGGACTTCAGTCGGCTGGCGGTCTTGTGATGTACCATTCGCCGCTTGGCAGACTTGTCAATCAGCGACTGGACTCCGGGCAGCAGCTTCTGCGCTTCTTCCTTGGTCTTGACGGCGGCAAGATTCTTGAGAGCCGACTTCAATACCTGCCGCTTGCCACGGGCTAATTCACGACGCTTCTTGCTCTTACGGGCCTGTTTCTGGGCCGATGCGATTCTCTTCGCCAATACTCCTCCATATGTTGAGAGAGGTGCCGGGACACAGAATTGAACTGTGGACACCGGGATTTTCAGTCCCGTGCTCTACCAACTGAGCTATCCCGGCAAAGCACGGCCATTCTAGGGCAAAACGTCTGCGTGTCAACCGCAGGCGCAGCCAAGCGGACAGTGGTCGGCGAGCAAGACATGGACAGACCCGCTCTGGTCCTGTCCGGAAATGACGCATCTGAACCGGTCTCCGACCTGACACCCCGAACCTTGGCCTTTACCTTGGCCTCATCCTACCGCCGGATCTCGGCCTCAACCTGCTCACCATTCCCAGCCCGACAGCGCCCCCCGGCAATATCGGGATCGGGGCTGGCCGGCTCGCCTTACATTCGCCTCATGTCGGGGTTGACAACGAAGGGGAAGAATCTACACTCAGGCCGGATAGGGGCGTCGAGAGCGGGGGAGCAAAGGGGCTTCCGCCGCATCCGCCTTGTCGACACCGAGTCGGCATTGTCTGTATCGTCATTGGAGGCAGGCTTGAGCTATGTGAGCATCCGTGAACCGTGCGCCAGATTCGCATCATCCCACAACCGGGCCGGGGCCGTGATGCTGCTTGCCGTCTCGCTGGGAATGGTGCTGACACCGACAGCAACTGCCCGGGAACCCGGCATGGGCGAGTTCCAAGCGGCGCAGGAGAGCCTGTCGCGGATGCCGGCGAAGTTCCATGCCGGGTGGCTGCAGAAGCACGGGCTGGACGCGTCGCGGTACACGGAGTACCGACGGCCGGAGTCGACGGGTTTGCACCTTTTGGGTAAATGGGGCAGAGGCACGTCCAATGAGGCGACGGGGCGTGGCAATCTTGTTGCCCTGACCTTGGGCAGCGAGGTCGCTCTGCTCGATGTAGCCAATCCCGACAGCCCAACCGTCCTTTCCGAGATACAACTTGGGTTCATCCCCGCGCAGAGCATTCTGCATGATTCCTTCCTGCTGACCGGCGGGAACGGCATCGAAGTATGGAGCATTGCCGATTCATCCGACCCAAAGTTCCGCACCGTGATTCCCTACGCGGTCAGCGACTTCGCCATTTTCGATACGTTGCTCTACTTCAGCAGCGGCGGTACGTTTTACGCTTACAGCATTGCCAATGCCCCCAGTCCCCGCCAGCTCGGCACCTGCTTGGACAGAGGCGACGTCGTTTCCGCGACGCGAAACGTGGCCGTCGTCAGGGAGTCCAGCTATGTTCTCGGCTTCATCGACGTGTCGAGTCCATCGGCTCCAAAGCGTGTTGGAACCTACCCGAGCTTTGCGCTTGCGGCTGAGGCGCGAAACACGATTTGCTGCGCCGAGATCTACTGGCAGGAAGGCAGCGATGACCAGTTCCGGTTTGAGGTTCTCGACATATCAGACCCGGCCAACGTCGTGAGAATTGGTGCGATAGACAGCGTGAGCGGCTGGGATGTACACCTGAGCGGACCGGTTGCGTTCGCCTCGGGCTACCAGTTCCCGCAGTGGGAATTCACACTGGTGAGCATCCAGGATTCCACTTGTCCGCAGGTCATCTCGTCATGCGCCACCCCCGGCGGTCGCTTTGGGGTCTGGGCCGATTGGACCTCCAACCGGGCCTATGTGGCCGACGCTGTCGGGATGGCAGTGGTTGACATCTCCAACCTCAACTCGCCGGTCTACGACACGACCGTGCTGGTGGCACACGAAGCGCAGGACGTCTGGTTGGATCAGGGACGTGCCTATGTAGCAGACGATGAAGCGGGGCTGCGGATTCTGGATGTGACGAACCCGGCCGCCCCAGTGGAACTCGGAGGCATCTACACGGCAGACTACGGCTACTTTAATGTGTATACCGCCGTCGGGCACGACAGCTTTGCCTTCGCCAGTTGGTTGCCGTCGCCCTCTCTCCGGTCCATTGACGTTTCCTACCCCGCACATCCGAAGATGGCCGGCGGGCTCATGGGCCTAACTACGCCGATGGACATGGTTCTGCGGGATACGCTGGTATACCTGGCAGGCAGACTGCGCTTCCACGTCGTCAACGTCGCCCGGCCGCGAGAGCCGGAACTAGTGGGGAGCTGCCTGTTGTCGGGGGAGGTCGGCGACATGGCGATGGTAGGCGACACGGCATACGTTACATCGTTCCATTTCACGACAGTTGACGTTGCCCGTCCCGACAGCCCCAAGGTCATCAACGAGTGGGGAAGCCGGGCGAATGGCATAGATGTAGCCGACACGATTCTCTACATGGCCTATCAGGGGCTGAAGACAGCCAGCATCGCCAATCCGACTGTGCCCTACGTGCTGGACTCTGTGTATGTAGATGATGATACCAGGGACGTTGTCAGAGTGGATTCGTTCGCCGTTCTTGGCGGCAGTATACTGCGGATATACAGTGTGGCTGACCCACGAGACATCCTGCTTCTCGGCACCTGGACACCGCCTGGGCTGGTTCAGAAGCTAGTCTACCAGCCGCCCTACATCTACGCCGCCTGCTGGGCAGCAGGAGTCTGCGTCCTGGAGGTTGCCGAATCCGGCATACTGGAAGAGGCGACACTCGAAGCACGTCGGCCGTTGACTGTGGTGCCCAGCGTCACGGGTGGGTCCGTCCGCATTGTCGCGTCCGAAAGGCCCAGCGGTCTGAAGCTCTATGATGCTCTGGGAAAGGAGGTGATGGGCGTTGCTCCTGGGCCTGATTGGTCCAGAGCCGGGTCGGTTCTGTCTGTGAACCTGGCTGGCCTGCCGGCCGGGGTGTATGTAATGAGAGGGATCGTTAATGGACAAGCGACAACCGCAAAGGTTGTCAGAATTCAAGGGAGGTAAGAAGTGAGACGATTACTCGTTCTCATGGCAGTTACTGCCGGGTTGGCTTCGGCCTACCTGAAGGCGTTTGACGTTGCTCCCGGATATTTCGGGGACACAATACTTAATTCTCTTGACCTCGAGAGGGCGAGGCCGTAGACTGAGGCATGGCGAGAATCGCGCGTGTGGTGGCGGCAGAAGTTCCGCATCACGTGGTTCAGCGCGGGAACCGGCGGCAGCCGGTCTTCTTCAGCACTGCGGACTACAAAGCGTATCTGCGGCTGATGGCCGCCTGGTGCGGACAGCAGGGCGTGGAAGTCTGGGCCTACTGCCTGATGACCAATC
>VGIR01000055.1 GCA_016867815.1 candidate division WOR-3 bacterium
GCAGCCGGCAACGCCAGCCAGAAGTGGTCAGGAGTTACTTTGCGGAAGAGCACGTCCGATATGCGGCAACATGACCTCAAGCTGTCAAACATTTAGTGCTCTCCGTAGTATCATGAAGCGAAGCATCATCGCGACGGCAGCTCTCTTGCTGCTGATCTCAGGCGCGACCTACGCCCACCCGCCTCGGCGGCGGCATCGGCCGCGGATCGTCTCGGGGCCGGAGCTCGCCTGGTTCGCCTGCGGCCATCGTCACGAGTGGGTCCGGGTCGAACGGCACTGCTACCGGGAGTTCGGGCCACAGGCATACTTCGAGTGGTCCTTGTCCGGTGACCGCGGTTGTCCTGGCTTGCGGTGGCATTGGGAGCACGGGCGACGTCCCGACTGGCCTTGGCACCACTGGGGCGGCTGGCACGACCCGGAATGGCGCCATGGTCGCGGTCACGGCCACGGTCGCCACTAAGCCCGACTGGTCCGGTCTGAGCGAGGGAACGCGCCAGACCGGTCTGACAGGTTGAGAGCACGGCAGTTCGGTATCAACAGACGGCTCGGTCTTAGACATTGCCGCGATACTGGACTGGCCGTGACTCTCTTTTCAGCCGCCAACCACAAGCCGCAAGCTAGACCAAGCTCAAGCCAAAGTTGACCGACGGCTGACCACTTCCGGTCAATCCCACCAGCCGCCTCTCCCTTGCCCTCCTCCCTTCGGCTGACCCGCCTGCTCGACACCCCGCATGCCGGGACACTGCCGGGAGCTACCTCACATCGGAATAGCGGGTGAGCTCCGGATGTATCTACCTGCGTATGAACAGGCCGAGCTCGGACTTCGGCAGGTGGCGGGCGGACGAACCTGCGGTCAGGTCGTCCGTCCCGGGTCCTGCGTTCGGCTTCAGACACGGTAACCTGGATAGGAGGATGCTATGTCCATGACTTCGGCAGGTATGCAGAATCGGATCCGCCGGTCGTCGGCGGTGATCGTCGCCGCGCTGCTGGTGCTGACGGGCATCTCTTGCACGCACTCGCACTACTACGACGGGTTGTTCTACGAGGACATCGCCCGGGGCGTGGTCAGCGGGCTCGATGCCATCTACAACGATTACATAGCCGGCACGCCGACCGGCTACGTGGACATCCTCGCCTGCGGGCCGTACGGCGGCATCGTACACATCACCGGTACCGCTTGCTACGACCCCTGGACTGATGTCCAGACTGCGGACCTGCAGTACGACCTGTCAGATGTACGGGTCTCTTTCACTTGGTCTTCGTCCGACCTGGACGTAGACCTTACGCTCAACGGCGTGATGTACGAGCACAGTTCCTGGTCCCACGATTACTCGAGTATCTGCTACGATTCGCGCGACCTCTGGATTGCGGGCTCGGCTGAGCGGGACTGCGAACGACGCGGGGTCGACGGCATAACTGACTTCCGGGCAAACAGCACGGACTCACGGACGTCGGCTGATCTGTTCGGATGGAACGTATCATGGTAGGTGGCGCCAGCCCCGGGCCGGATTCCCCGGAACTCGATGCCCATCTGATTCCGACGCGCGACAGGTAACTCCCGCGAGGTCCCTGGCAGAGGCAGGTTGTTCCTCAAAGCCTCTGAGCGTGCCTAGGATCTCACCCATTGTGAGCCAAGTCCGAATGCATGCAATCCGATATCTTTCCCCACGTCGCACAGTCGCAAGTCTCGTATTATGAGAACATGCAGCAACTGGCCCGCGACCTGGGCTTCCACGTGATCGTGCCGTCGCTTGGGCGATTACTGTCATAAGTGTCTGCAGAAAAGTAACATACGTCACATCCGAGCCGCGGGTCATTTGGCACAGATTGTGCAAAATACCCCATGGGAGCACGGCAGTCCGGTACCAGTGCACGGCTCGGTCAAAGCCATTGACACGCTACTGGACTGCTCGTGACTCTTTTTTTGCTCGGGCATCGGAGTACGCTCGGAGCCCCCCCCTCCCTCTCGCGACTGCATCGTGCCGGCAGGCCGTCCTCGCCCCAGGCCCGAGCCCTGGGGACTACGCCCCTCGTGTGGTTCATGCGACTCGCTTCACTCGTCGCACGTGACGTATCACGCCTCTTGTGGCGAGGACGCTCATCGCCAAAGCTCCGCCCGTGTGCCGCTGACTCCGCTCCGCCAATCACCGGATTACTCGGCTTGACACCTGCAGAAGTCCGCCTACACTATCAACCTAGTGGGCTAGAGACTGAATCCCGAGGTCGACGCGCTCGGTCGGCCCCATCCAGTTAGAAAGGCAAACCAGGAATCGAGGAGGACAGGTGAGGTATCGATACCGTAATGGCGTCGGCACGCCCGAGAGGCGGCCGGCAGCACAGCTCAAGTTCGCAGCCGCCGTGATCGTAGTGCTCTGCATCGCCGGACCGGCGATGGGCAAGGCGTGGAACGCGGCCACGAGGAGGATCATAACACCTCCTACCGGCAGCACCGACTCAGGCACGATGGTCGTACCGAGTGCCGTCGTCTTCAACCCGGGCGACAGCACCGCTTCATTCCCGGTGCATTTCTACATAGGCACCTTCTACGCCGACACTCAGTATGTAAGCAGTCTTGCCAAGAACGATTCGGCTACCGTCGTCTTCGACACCTGGCCCGCACTCCAGCGCGGTTCGCAGACGGCCCGGTGCTCGACCGCCCTGGTTGCAGATGAGAGCACCGCGAATGACCGCATCACGCGCACCTTCAACGTCCGCGTCCGGGACGTTGGCGTAGACAGTATCTACAGACCGCGCGGGATCATCGACTCCGGCTCAAGCATCACTCCCCAGGCGCGAGTTACCAACTACAGCACCGGGACGCAGTCATTCTATGCCAAGTTCCGTGTCGGGAATTCCTACCTCGACAGCCAGTACGTTTTCAACCTCTCGTCGGGCTCGTCGACAACCGTGAGCTTCAACACCTGGCGTGCCGATACCTGCGGCACGTTCACGGCGTCGTGCACGCTGTCGCTGGCCAACGACCAGGTTGTCGGCAACAACAAGAAACAGAACAGCTGCACGGTGCTGAAGATCTACCGAGATGCCAGCACGATGCGGATTGTCGGACCGAAGGGGGTGGTTGATTCGGGAACGGTGCTGACGCCGCAGGCGGTCGTCCGCAACTACGGCAACACCGCCGAGACCTTCCCCGTGATCTTCACCATAGGCCCAGACTACACGGACACGATGCAGGTCACCAGTCTGGCTCCACAGGACTCCCAGCTCGTGACCTTCGCCTACTGGACCGCCGTAGCGCCCGGCACGTTTGCCGTCCGGTGTTCGACCGCTCAGCCCGGCGACACGTCGGCAAGCAACAACTGGGCTTCGGACTCGGTTGAGGTCGTGGCCAGCTCGTACGATGTGGGCGTGACGCGACTCATCGCCCCCAAAGGCGTGGTCGATTCGGGCGCGGTGTTTTCACCCCAGGCGATGGTGCGCAATCACGGCAACACCGCCGCGTCGTTCCCGGTGATCTTCCGTATCGGGGCCGCCTACGCCGACACGATGCAGATCTCCGGCCTCGCCCCGCAGGACTCGCAACTCGTGACGTTCGCCTACTGGCATGCCGGCCCGGGCGGGGTGCTCACGACCCGGTGCTCGACCGCGCTGGCAATCGACACGCTGGCAAGCAATGACGCCGCAACCGACTCGGTGCAGGTAATCGTCCGCCTCTACGATGTCGGCGCCATTCGCGTCATCGCCCTTCCCGATACGGCGGATTCCGGCAATCTCTATGTGCCGCAGGCGATCGTCCGCAACCTCGGGTCCGAACCCATGTCGTTCCCGGTGCGGATGACCATCGGCGCCTACTCTGACACGAAACAGGTGAACAACCTGCCTGCCGGTGACTCCTGGGCTGTGACGTTCGCGGTCTGGACCGCATCCGGTCGCGGCTCCGCGGCAGCCGTCTGCAGTACGATGGCGTTGGATGATCGCGACAGCACCAACGACCTGGCGCTGAAGACGATCTTCCAGCGGGTACGCGACGTGGGCGCGGAGATGATCAACGTCCCGACGGGAAACGTAACGCAGGGCACGGTCGTGTCACCGAGTGCAACCCTGGAGAACTTCGGCAATTCGAGTGACAACTTCCCCGTCGTCTTCCACATCGGTACCTTCTACAGCGACATCCAGTACACAAACGGTTTGTCGGTGACGTTCCGGCCCTGCACGCTGGCGGTCATGGGCAGTTTCACCATGAAGTGCTCCACGGCCATGAGCGGTGACAGGATCCGCTCCAATGACGCCGTGATCGATTCGATACGCGTGGTGAGTTCCGGCATCGACGCCGGGGACCTGCCCGGCACTCCACGAGCCGTGACCCTGAGCACCTCCGGCAGCAGCGTTTTCTCCGGGAGCGCTACCATCGTCTACGGACTGCCGAAGAGAACTCCGGTGCGGCTCGAGGTGTACGACGCCTGCGGCAGGCCGGTCCAGACTCTCGCCTCCGGCGTTGGTGAACCCGGGTATCACACAGCGGTCTGGCACTGCACCGGCGCAGATGGCAGAGCCCTGCCCGGTGGAGCTTACTTCGTTCGCCTGACCACTGACGGATTGACACTTACCAGCAAGGTCGTGAAGCTGAAATAGACTTCCTTCCGACCACGACCGTACAGAGGGGCGACCACCTGGTCGCCCCTCTGTCGGCAACCGGCAGCGCGAGCACAACTAAAACGCCTCTGGACGCGCGCCGTCTGCCGCCGGAGAGATGCGTTGCTGACCTGACAGCAGACAGCAGACGTCGCGCCCTGGGGGAGGCGAGTTCCCGGCTAGCCAGCCGGCAGCAGTTTGCGCCTGCGGAATCGGGCCGGACCGACACCGAGGTCGGCCAGCATGCCGATTGCGGTCTCCAGCCCCTTCCCGAGGTCGGCGGGACGATGGGCATCGGAGCCGACGGTGAAGAACTTGACCCCTGCCTCACGTGCCAACCGCAGGATGTGCGTGCTCGGGTAGGGTTCGGAGTTGCCGCGGCGCAGTGCCGACGTGTTGACCTCTACTCCGACGCCCGTCCCAGCCACGAACCGCAGGGCTTCCGGCCAACCGGCATCAACTACCTGGTCAAACCGGACGTCGAACAGAGGTCGAATGTACTTGCGGTAGATGTCGATGTGGCCGAGGGAGTCAAAGAGCTGGGTCCCGGCCGCGGCCCGGAGATTGCGGAAGTAGCTATCGGCGAAGTGCTCAGGAAATCGCGCCAGCTGCTCGCTCTTGAAGCGTTCCAGTTCATCTCCGGCAGTGATGGCGATGTGACCCAGACAGTGGACTGACCCCAGCACGAAGTCGAACGGGTATCGGCCCAGGAAGTCGCTGATGACGCCCTCAAGCCCCGGCTCGTACCCCACCTCGACGCCGGCCAGCACCACAAGGCCTGGAAACTTCGCGGCGGCCGCTTCCAGAGCAGCAAAGTAGGCACCCGGCCAGTCAGAAGCAACGGGCTGGATAAGGCCGTTGACCCGCACGTGTTCGATGCCGGTGCGGGCCGGATCAGGTTCGTAGTGAGTGGTGAAGCATACCTCACTCAGGCCGATCTCGACCGCTCGCCGGCAGAACTGCTCGACCGAGCCCTGTGCGTCGTGCGAGAAGTCCGGATGAACGTGGTAGTCTACCATAGACGTGACTCTGGACTATAGACTATTGACTGGCGACTTCCAGTTGTGCGGCGCCATCGAGGACGGGCTGTGGCTTCCAGGCGCAACCGGCTTTCAGTCCCAACCGCAGCCACTGTCCGAGTCTGACTCCACATCCTGCCGACAGACGCCAACATGAGACACTACTGCTGAAGGATGAGCCGATGCGGCCCGCGCCGGGTTCGTGCAGATACATGTTCACTCCGGACCCATCAACACTGACGCGCGCTGCGGCAAGGCCCACTTCGGCCGGACCCAGCTCCTGCGTCAGGAGCAGCACCGCGAGCGTCCCACGCGATTCACTCCCTGACGGGTAGACGTTGGCAATTGCCAGGCGTGCGGTCGTTGTCCGGCCGGCTCTCACACCCATCTCTGCTCGCGCCGTCCGCGAACGCTCCTTATCCAGCCGGTAACGAAGACCCAGGCCCAGCGCGAGGTCGAATCTGCCCAATTCCTGCCCAAATCGCAATTCCAGCTTCGCCGGCATCGAGTCGAGTTCGTAGTCGCGATACGTGTTGCCGCTGACCGAGACGCTGGAGCCGGAATGGTGCCACTTGAGTCGGCCTGATGCGTCCATCCGATCTCTGCCATTCACAAGGCCGGACCATCGCCCGTGCGGAGCAAAGAAGCGAGCCTGCCGCCCTCGCAGTGCCAGGCGGGAATCGAAGTTTGGCCAGTGACCCACAATCTCGAGCGAGCCGGCGAGGCCGGGGCCGCTGGATGCCGCTACTTCCGCACCCAGCTCGTAGTCTCCCTTCCTGTACTCTGCGTTCACGCCGGTCGCGAGCAGGTCGCTGCCGGAGAACGAACTGCCGGATTCGGCAGGCGCGAACGAACGGTCGTACCTGGAGTACTCGGCGCTGAACCCGGCGCCGAAACGCTCGCCTCGGTACGCGGCACCCAGACCCGCGGTGACTTCGTGAACTGCACCCCGGCCGGCCAACGAAGCTGAGTCATCGTGCACACCGGTGCCGACCAGGCGCTCCACTGTTCCGTCCTCGTTGAGGCGCGCATCCCGTCCCATAAATGACCCCAGCGCGAGCAGGTTCCATCTGCCGGCTTCAGTCGCAACTGCGCCGCCACGCAGGCAGGAACCCTCACCCGCCGAACTCAGCAGCCGGACGTCCGGGCCGGTGCGTCCGGGCCCGTCTAGAAGATTGCTGCGCCAACTGGGAGTGCTGAGGACCAGTCCCTGACCGAAGCCCGCAGCGAAATCGCCGACAAGAGCCCGGGTCCCGGCCATCCGGATTTGCGCGCCTCCGCTCAGAAAGTCGGTTGGGCTGGACTCGCCCCTGTCTTTCTCGGTCAGAACGACAGCCCGGGCCGGTCCCGTTCTGACCTCGAGACGATTGAGCATCCTCAGCCTGGTGGTGCCGCCCTCGAGCGAATCTGTACTCACTCTGGAAACAAAGCTGCCACTCCAGGCCGTCCTGCGGCTGCTGACTCGCAGGAATGGCCGGATGGCCGCGAACGTCTCGTCGGTCATTCCGGCGACAAGTCTCAGTTGCTCTATGCGACTGATTCTCCCTGCCGAATCTCGTGTCGCCACGATCCGGTAGGCAAGGATGGGACTGAGCCAAGGAATCGCCAGGAGCTCGCGGGCCGAAGCACGGTTGACGTCGATCTGTCGCTCGAGCAGTCGTTCGACCTCTTCCTGCATTGCCGCATCACCTTCGGTCGGCGAGTACTCGGGGAAAAGACCCGAACCGAACTGCCCGAGCAGAAGCAGCAGGGCTAGTGCCATGCCGCGCGCAAACCCAGAACGTGTGTCTCTTTGAGACCCGAACGGAACTGGTACGCGTACTCAAGCCGCAAAGGGCCCACCTCGGCCCCGAGGCCGGCGGCGTACCGGAGCGGGGCTACGCCGATGCCCAGCCGCAAAGCGATCTGCGGAACCGGCAGGAACTCAGCGCCGAACGCCGCGTCCTCATCGCCCCGCTCCCGGCTGAGATCCAGGGCCAGGAGCAGATCGTCGACCGGACTCCACGAACCGGCGACCACGAACCGGAGCGGCAGTTCGGTACCCTCGCGCCAGCGCGGCGAATTGAGCCGCAACGCGGCCGCGCCGAGTCGGACGCGACCGGACCGCCAACACACACCTGCGTCGAATGAGGGCACGAAGTCGCCGTGCTCCGGGCCAGCACTGACTACCAGCGCGTGAACACCCAGACCGACGGCAACATCGGTAGTAGGCGTGCCACCCAGTACCAGCCCCGCGTCGTGTTCGCCATAGCGCCCCAGGACAAGAGAAGACAACCCCAGCCCGGCCGCCAGCCTCCCTGAGCTCCAGCTGCCTCCGAACCTGCCCCAGGCCAGCCCCGGAAGCCCGTAGGGACGGGAACAGCAGATGCCGACGCGCCACTGCCTTTCGTCCAGGCCGAGAGCCGGGTTGAGGAAGAAGGAGTGATGATTGTCTGCAACAGCCGCACCGGCAACCATCGCGGCAGACCGCCCGAAGTATCCAGGGAACTCAAAGGCACAGAGCAGTACGAGAAGAACCACTGTCGACTCCGGTCCGGCCCCTCTCGGCCGGACCTACCTGACGTAGTAGAGGAACCGGCCGCAGTTCGGGCAACTGACGAGGTCGGTACGGCACCGGGCCGCCAGTTCGGAGGGAAGCTTGACATAGCACCCGCCGCAAAACTCACGTATGACCTGCACCACGACCCTGCCTCCGTAGCGCTTCATGATCCGCTCGTACGTGGTCAGCAGTTTGGGATCTATCTTCTTGGTGAGCTTCTCCCGCTCGCGCTCGGCAGTCTTGATGAAGTCCTCAGAGGCCTTGTCGGTGCGGAAACCTACTGCCTGGTAGTCGACGGTCTCGATGTCGCGCAGAATGTGGTCGAACTCCTCGAGCGAGCGCAGGGTCTCGACCTTCGCGTTCATCGGATCTTCTCTTCCAGGTTGCGCACCAACTCAATCATCTCGTCCGGGGTCTGGGGGTCGAACAGCCGCTTCTTCTTGGTCAGCTCCTGGCAGACCATCGCCACCCTGCCCAACGTGATGAGATACTGATTGCCCGGGTCCTGCGGAGGCGCCATTATCAAAAAGAACAGATGTGCTGCTTTGTGGTCGATGGAATCGTACTCGACGCCTTTGGTGGAACGCCCGACCGCCATTTCCAGTTTGTCTATCAGAAGCGAACGACCATGCGGTATGGCAATACCCTTGCCGATGCCGGTCGAACCCAGTTCTTCACGCTTGGTCAGGGTCGCCAGCAGCAGTTCAGCATCGTCGCCCTGCCGGATCATCTGCACCAACTCGCGCAGCGCCTCCGGCTTCTTCTTTGCCTTCAGGTCGAGATTGATGCGGTCGGGCCGAAGCAAGGACGTGAGAGTCAACTGGCACCTCCTGTTGGCCGCAGACCACGGGTGCGCGGCCAGTTAGCTTTTGACATTGGTATCGGTGTAGGTCTGGCAGGGTGCGTCGCCCCAAAGCCGTTCCAGACCGAAGAACTGGCGGGTCTCACCACAGAAAATATGCACTACAACGCTGAAATAGTCAAGAAGTATCCACAGGCCGTTCTCCGCACCCTCGACATGGTGTGTCCGCTCCCCCTCGCGCTTCAGCTCCAGCGCCACTTCCTCGGCGATCGCCTGTGCGTGGATCGACGAACTCGCGGTGGCGATAACGAAGTAGTCGGCCAGCGGGGAGCGGCCGCGCAGGTCCAGCACGGCAACGTCCTCCCCGAGCTTGGCGAGGATGATGGTCGCCGCCCGCTTTGCCAGCCGTCCTGCAGTCATGCCTAGTACAGCGGGACCACGTCGGCAAAGAAGCGGCGGTAGTCGGCGCCGACTATCAGCCGCACCTCCAGGTAGCGACTGGAATCGAGTTCGACCCGGGTCTCGGGCACGGCTTTCGACCCCAGCGGCAGCTTTCGCCAGCGCCGCTGTACTGACAGAGCTCGGGCCATCTTCTCCGCGTTACTTCCGGTCGGGTCTCGCAGATCCACCACGGTAGTCAGCGGTGAACGCTCACGGGCAGCCCTGACTGCATAGACGTCAAACCCGCGCATCTGCAACTCATCGGCAACTGCCCGGCCCACCCGCGGCGTTCCGCACGCGTTGATTACTTCCATCCGCAGCAGGTTGGCACCGGGTACAGTCTCCTCTTCAGGCAACAGCCGCCAGGTGATGGAAGCGCCGGCGGCCAGAAACAGGACTACCGGCAACAGCCAGGCAAGTGCGTTTCTCAATCCGCACTCGGCTCCCGGCGCACAGCCAGCCCACGCTCCAAGACGCCCAGCTCGTCCGGCGTGTTGGCACCAAGCATCTCGTCTGGGTTCGCGGCAAGCACGGCCACCGCCTTTCCACCCTCGGAACGCAATTCGGCCACGATGTCGGTAAGGTAGTACTCGCCCGAGACCGGGCTCGGAAGAATCCTCTCCAGAGCCGGCCTGGCACTGCCCCAGCGAAAGGAGTACGCGCCCGAATTGACCTCGTTGATGGCCAGCACCTCGGGAGTAGCGTCACGTCTTTCCACTATCTTCTCGATTGCATCGCCACCGGCGCGCACGACCCGACCGTAGCCGGCCGGGTCTACAAGCCGGGCAGTGAAAACCGCCACGTCGGCGCCGGATTCCTGCCGGACCCGGAACAGCCGCTGGATGGTCTCGGGACGGATGAGCGGCGCGTCGCCACAGAGCACCACGCACTCCTCGTCATCCCCCAGCAGGCCACGGCAGGCCAGGACCGCGGCGGCGGTGCCGTGCTGCCCGGACTGCACTACGAACTCAACGTCGTCGTGCGCGAACGCAGCCATCACCTGCTCTTTCTGCGTGCCGACCACCACGATTGTGCGAGTGACCCCGGCCGCACGGACTGACTCCAGAACGTAGCGCAGGAGGGGGCGTCCCTTGATTGGCAGTAGCACTTTGGGGACGTGACTCCCCATGCGCTTGCTTCTACCGGCCGCGAGGACTATTGCGGTCACTCTTCTTGATGCGATTGCGGCTATCGACGTTGACGCAAATCAGCCCGTGTTCCCGAACCTCGGCTTCGGAGAGCCAGGCGTTGGCCATGACTATGACCTCGTCGCCGACTTCACCCAGACGCGCTGCGGCCCCGTTCAGAACGCAGTCACCCGCTCCGGCCCTTGCTGCGATAGCGTAGGTCTCAAAGCGGTGACCGTTGTTGACGTTGACCACCTGCACCAGTTCTCCGGGCAGGATGTCGGCCGCCTGCATCAGCCTGGCATCCAACTCCAGGCTGCCCTCGTACTTCAGGTTCTTGTCGGTGACTACGAGCCGCTGGATCTTGCACCGGACCAGGCACCGGAGCATCGGCCGGCTACTTCTCTGATTCGTCGCGAGCTTTGCCCTTGTCCCCGGCCTTCTTGTCAGGCTTGCCCTTCTTGCCGCCCTTCTGCTTCGCTGCCGCCTCTTTGGCCTTCTTCTCGTGGTGCCGCTCCTCGCGAATGACCAGTTCGAGCAGCGCCATCTCGGCCCCGTCGCCTTCACGCGGTCCCAATTGCAGCACCCGGGTGAAACCACCGGCCCGGCCCGCAAACCGCGGCCCTATGACCTCGAAGAGCTTCTTCAGTACGGCCTTATCCTGGATGAACCGACCCACCTCGCGGCGGGCGGCCACATTGTTCTTGAGCGCGAAAGTGACCATCCGGTCCGCGAAGCGCCGGCATTCCTTGGCCTTGGGCAGAGTCGTCCTGATCCGCTCGTGCTCGAACAACGACGTAACCAGGTTGCGCATCAGCGCCAGGCGATGCTGGGCCGTCCGGCCGAGCTTCTTGACCTTGTCTCCGTGACGCAAGGCTACTCCTTATCCTTTTCGGCTTCCGGCTCATGCTCGAGTATCGGCAGACTGGAAACGTCCATGCCGAGCGAAAGCCCGACATCCTCAAGCACCTTCTTCAGCTCTTCGAGAGACTTCCGTCCGAAGTTCTCGATATCGAGCATGTCCTTCTCGTTGCGCTGCACCAGATCACCGATGGTCAGGATCGAAATCCGTTCGCCGGTAGTCTTCGAGCGTCCCTTCATCAGGCAGTTCAGCGCCCGGTTTGAAAGCTCCAACTCCTCGATGCTCTGGTTCAGGAGTTCGACCAGCTTGTCACGGTCCTGATACAACTTCTCCTCGGCAATGAACTCCGGTTCCTTCTCCGCCGGCACCATGACCGCCATGTGATTCTTGAGGATGGTACCCGACTGGATCATGGCCTCGTCCGGCCGAACCGTTCCATCGGTCCATACTTCGAGCACCAGTCGCTCAAAGTCGGTCCGATCGAGAACGCGCATTGACTCCACCCAGAAATTGACCCGCTTCACCGGTGAGAAGAACGCGTCCAGGAAGATGGTCGTCTCGGGAGCGGTACGGTTCTTCTTGAGGCGTTCGGCCTTCACGTAGCCCCGCCCGTTCTCGACCAGAAGCTCAACATCCAACGAGCGCTTGCTGTCGGATATCGTGAGCAGGCGTTGGTCTGGATTGGCAATCACAATCTCCGGCGGCACCGTCAGGTCCCGGGCCAGGAACTCGCGCTTGCCCGATGCGTGCAGGTGGCACAGCTTTGGAGTTTCCGACCAGAGCCGCAGACGCAGCTTCTTCAGGTTGAGCACTACCTCGGTCACATCCTCGACCACATCGTCAATCGTCGAGAATTCGTGGGCCACCCCGTCGATTCGCAGCTCGGTGATGGCCGCTCCCTGTACCGACGACAGCAAAGCCCGGCGCAGCGAGTTGCCCACCGTCGCTCCCCAGCCCTTCTCCAGCGGAGCCAGGGTGAATCGGCCATACGAGTCGGACGCGGATGCGCCGTCAAGGTCGAGCTTCTCGGGAAGTGTGAAAGGCTTAAGTTTCATTTCGAGTAGAGCTCCACAATCAACTGCGTGTTACACGGAATATCTTTCACGTCCTCTGGACTCGGCTGACGCACAACCGTCCCCACTCCGCGGTCGGCGGCGACCGTCAGCCAGGACATGCCCGGCTGCTGCTTGTTCGCCAGGATCGCACTGATGACCTTCATCGCATCGTCGCCCTTCACGCCGACTATGTCACCGGCATCGGTCAAATAGGAAGGGATGTTGATCCGTCGGCCGTTGACGGTAATGAGGCCGTGCCGTACGAACTGCCGCGCCTGCCCCCGGGAATCGGCAAATCCCATCCGGAAGACGACGTTATCCAACCGACGCTCCAGCAGGATCACGAGTGTCGCCGCGGTGTTCTTGCTCTTCGCGGCCTTGGTGAAGTAGTTATGGAACTGCGTTTCAAGGATGCCGTACATCATCCTTAGCTTCTGCTTCTCGCGCAGCTGAATCGAATAGGCCGACACGCGGCGCCGGCCGCGCACTTCGGGCATCTCTCCGCGCTTCATCAGCGTGCACTTGTCTGAGAGGCACTTCTCGCCCCGCAGGAACAGCTTCTCGCGGCTCTTCCGGCATCGCTTGCACTTCGGTCCGATGTATCTTGCCATGGTTCCCTTCTTCCGCTAGACGCGGCGCTGCTTCGGTGCCCGGCAGCCGTTATGGGGAATCGGCGTGATGTCGCGGATTGAGATTATGTCCAGGCCGGCATTCTGCAGTGAGCGGATGGCCGACTCTCGACCCGGGCCCGCACCGCTTACCCTGACCTCAAGCCGCTTGACCCCCAGCGAACCCGCCTCTTTTGCCGCGGCCTCGGCGCACAGTCCGGCGGCGAACGGAGTCCCCTTCTTCGATCCCTTGAACCCGACTCGACCCGAACTTGACCAGGAGATGACCGCCCCGGTCGGATCGGCAATCGTCACGATCGTGTTATTGAAATTGCTGTTCACATGGGCAACACACAGGAGCGGAACCTTCTTGCGAGCTGACTTGCGCGCCATTATGCCTTACCTCCGGCCGCCGGCTTGGGGGCGGCCGTCGCCGGCGCCGCCTTGACCTTGATGACGCCGGTTGTCTTCCGCGGACCCTTACGGGTCCGGGCGTTCGTCCGCGTCCTCTGACCTCTGACGGGCAGCCGTCTGCGATGCCGATCCCCGCGGTAGCTGCCTATCTCTATGTAATGCTTGATGTTGCCGGAAACCTCCGCCCGCAGCTCGCCCTCGACCTTATAGCCACCGTCAATCTCCTTGCGGATGGCGGCTACATCGTCGTCGGTCAAGTCCTTGGTACGACGCGTGGGGTCGATACCGGCTGCGACCAGAATCTTGCGTGCCGTATGCTGGCCGATGCCATATATATGCGGCAGCGCGTACATAATCGCTTTGTTGTCGGGCAGGTCGATACCCGCTATACGAGCCAAACAGACCTCCTGTGGTTGCCGAAATCAGGAAAACTGCACTTTTGCCTAGATTGTAAGCTGTAATGTATAGCTGATTTAGCCGCGATGTCAAGCAAAAAAGCCCTTGACGGCCACGAACCCAAATGACCGCTTCGCACCCGCACTGGCCAGGCTGAGAAGCAGGGGCTGGCGCAGACGTGCCGGAGGTCGTATCGGCTACACCGGTCACGTCGAAGATTGGCTTTCTGCTGGTGCTTGACTCAGGCCATCACCACCAGCGGACATCTTCGTGCAGGAAGTCGCCATGCCGCACCGCAGGCAGACGAACCGCCGCCAGCCCTGAAGAGCATGCGGAGTAGGCCTCATGGGGCAATGCCGTTAGCCTGATCACGGAGGCGCAAGGTCAGTTCTGACGGTTGCGTCCGGCTCATGTTCGGTGTCTCCTGCGTAGTAGTGGTTCAGCCTCGGAATCAGGGGGGCAGCCGCTTGCTTGACTCCGTTACCTTCTCCAATATACTACGCTCTGGCAGAAGCCCGCATCCTTTATGGTTTCCGCCAGCCGGTTTCGCAGTACATCATTTTCACTTAATAGCGATTCTCCAAAGGAGGAGTCAGCAATGGCCGAAGAGCAGCTATATCACCCATCGAAGGAGTTGGTCGAGAACTCCAACATCATGGCGTTCATGAAGAAGCACGCGATCGCGGACCTGGACGCGCTCCTCAAGCGTGCCGAGGACCACAATTGGTACTGGGGCGAGCAGGCCAAGGAACTCGAGTGGTTCAAGCCCTACACCCAGATACTGGACGACTCTGACGCCCCGTTCTTCAAGTGGTTCGCGGACGGCAAGTTCAACATCGTCCACAACTGCCTCGACCGCCATGTGAAAGCCGGCCGGGGCGACCGCGTCGCTTACATCTACGAGCCGGAGCCCACCGACCAGAAGGTCGAGCGCTGGACCTACGCCATGCTCTACAAGGAAGTCAACAAGCTGGCAAACGCGTTGAAGAAACTCGGCGTCGTGAAGGGCGACCGGGTCATGATCTTCATGCCGATGATCCCGCAGCTGCCGGTGGCGATGCTCGCCTGCGCGAAGCTGGGCGCCATCCACTCGGTGGTCTTCTCCGGATTCTCCTCCTCCTCGCTGCGCGACCGCATCAACGACTGTGAAGCCAAATTGCTCATCACCACCGATGGCGGCTACCGCCGCGGCAAGGTCGTGACGTTGAAGAGCAATGCCGATCCGGGTCTGGGCGACTGCAAGTCGATCCAGAACGTCATCGTCTTCAAGCGCGCCGGCAACCCGGTGACGATGCAGCCCGGCCGCGACCACTGGTGGCACGACATCACGGCGAACGAGCCCGACGAGTGCCCGACCGAGCAGCTCGACCCGGAATCACCCCTGTACATGCTCTACACTTCGGGCACGACCGGCAAACCCAAGGGCATCGTCCACGTACACGGCGGGTACGCGGTTGGCACGTCCTCGACCCTCAGGTTCGTCTTCGACATCAAGCCTGAGAAGGACATCTGGTGGTGCGCGGCCGACGTCGGCTGGGTGACCGGCCACTCCTACATCGTGTACGCCCCGCTGATGCTCGGCGCCACGTCAGTGCTCTACGAGGGCGCTCCCGACACGCCGGCCCCGGACCGCTGGTGGTCGATAATCGCCCGCGAAAAGGTGACTATTCTGTACACTTCGCCTACGGCCATCCGGATGTTCATGCGCTTCGGCGAGGAGTTCCCGAAAAAGCACGACCTCTCCTCGCTCCGCCTGCTCGGGTCCGTGGGCGAGCCGATTAACCCGGAGGCGTGGCGCTGGTACCGGAAGAACATCGGCGCGGACAAACTGCCGATAATGGACACCTGGTGGCAAACCGAGACCGGCAACTTCATGATTTCGCCGCTTCCGATTACGCCGCTCAAAGCGGGCACGGCCACGCGGCCTCTGCCAGGCGTGATGGCCGACGTCGTCACCGGCGAAGGCAATCCGATCAAGCCGATGGAGAACGGGTTCGGCGTGCTGCTCAAGCCGTGGCCGGCGATGCTGCGTACGCTGTACAAAGACCCGGCACGGTACAAGGATGCCTACTGGTCCCGCTTCCCGGGCAAGTACCTGATGGGCGATTCCTGCACCAGGGACACCGACGGCTACTTCTGGTTCCGGGGCCGGGCCGACGAGGTTCTCAACGTCGCCGGGCACCGTCTGGGCACCGCTGAGATCGAATCCGCGCTTGTCGCGCACGCCGCGGTCGCCGAGGCCGCGGTCATCGGCGTTCCTGACCCGATCAAGGGCGACGTGCCCAAGGCGTACGTTTCTCTGAAGGTCGGGTTTGAGAAGTCCGACGCCCTCAAAGAGGAACTCAAGAAATGGGTGTCGACCGAGATCGGCCCGATTGCCCGGCCCGACTCAATCGAGTTCCGGGACAAACTGCCCAAGACCCGCTCGGGCAAGATCATGCGCCGCCTACTCAAAGCCGAGGCCCTGGGCAAGGACGTCGGCGACATCTCGACACTTGACGAGTGAGGAACTGGCGGCTCTTGGCCGCCAGCTTGCAGCCCGTAATCACAGCAGGGGCACGCCTGAGCGAGCCCCTGCTGTCATGATGCAGCCGGGGCCGGACTCCGGCCCGCTGCTGATACTCAAGGAGGCTAGTTCATGAGTGAAGGAAAGGTATTCAACCGCTGGCTGATCGTGGTCGGCGCCATTCTCGTCCAGCTCTGCCTGGGCGCTGTGTACGCATGGAGCGTCTTCCGTGACCCGATACGCGACCTGCTGAATGTGAAGCTGGCCCAGGCGCAACTGCCCTTCAGCTTCGTGCTCATCTTCTTCGCGCTGGCCACGGTCCTTGGCGGCAAACTACAGGACCGACTCGGCCCCAAGATCGTCGCCATCATCGGCGGAGCACTGCTCGGCATCGGCATGATCATCGCAAGCCAAGCAGGCAGCATCGCCGGCATGGTCATCGGGTACGGCATGATCTCCGGCATCGGCATTGGGTTCGCCTACGTCTGCCCCATTGCCTGCGGAGTCAAGTGGTTCCCGGACAAGCGTGGCCTCATCTCCGGCCTGTCAGTCGCGGGGTTCGGCGCCGGCGCGCTTATTGTCGGTCCGCTTGCCCAGAGCCTCATGCGTTCCATCGGCGCGGCCCGGCAGGTTCCGTCGGAACTTGCCGGCCGGCTCACCGCCAAACTCGCGCCCGCCTTCACCGATACGCTGGCGCTCAAGTCCGCACTGACCGCCGCCGACTCGACGGCCGCCGTCAATACGGCCGGGCTTCAGGCCGCCGCCGCCAAGGCGGCGGTGCTGCCCCTCGGCGTTCAACCGACTTTCCTCTACCTCGGCATCGCCTACATCATCATTGTCGCTCTTGGCGCACTTATTCTGCGCAACCCGCCGCCCGGATACAAGCCTGCCGGCTGGAACCCGCCCGGGCCAGCAGCCGGAGCCCCGGTGAAGTCCGACTTCACCGCCGGACAGGTTCTAGGCACCGGACAGTTCTGGCTGATCTGGCTGCTCTACTTCTGCGGTGCCGGCACCGGCTTGATGATGATCGGCCAGACCGCGCCTATCGGCAAAGAGATGGCCGGCCTGACCCCGGCAATGGCTGCTATCGGAGTGAGCGTACTGGCGATATTCAACGCTCTCGGCCGCATCTTCTGGGGACGGGTATCTGACTCGATCGGCAGGACCAAGGCGCTGTTCATCATCTACCTCATCAACGGCGCCGCCGTCTTCAGCTACTTCGTGATTCCGGCATTCCATGCCTGGTACTGGGTTGGTATCGCCCTGGTCGGCCTCACCTTCGGCGGCTACCTGGCCATATACCCGGCCATCAACGCCGATTTCTTCGGTACCAGGAACGCGGGCGTTAACTACGGCCTCATCTTCACCGCCTATGGATTTGGCGGACTGTCCGGCAACCTGCTCGCCCCCATCGTCAAGCAGGCAACCAACAATTACAACCTTGCTTTCATTCTGTCCGGCGTACTTTGCTTGGTTTCCGCGGTGCTCATCCTGCTGCTGAAGGCGCCGCGGGCGAAGGCGGCCGCCGGCTCTTAAACCAGGAGGAATTGCGTGAAGAAGTTGTCACCAACCGAGATCGAGCAGCTTGTCGCCAAGGCCAGGAAACCCGCGGCCGACGCGATGCTGCTGCACCCGTTCTACAAAGGCAAGTACCAGACCGTGCCCAAGTGCTGCATTCGCGACTTCAACGACTTCGCCATCTGGTACACACCGGGCGTAGCCGCTCCCTGCAAAGACATCCAGGCCCATCCAGAGAAATCCTTCGAGCACACCAACCGTGCCAATACTATCTGTGTCCTGACCGACGGCACCCGTGTGCTCGGCCTCGGCGACATCGGGCCCGAAGCCTCGATGCCGGTGATGGAAGGCAAGGCCCTGCTCTTCAAGTACCTGGGCGGCGTGGACTGCGTGCCCATCGCGCTCCGCACCAAGGACCCGGACGAGTTCATCCGCACCGCCAAGCTGCTCGAGCCCTCGTTCGGCGGCTTCAACCTCGAAGACATCTCCCAGCCCAAGTGCTTCCGCATCCTCGATACTCTGCGCGCCGAGATGAACGTTCCGGTCTGGCACGACGACCAGCAGGGCACTGCCGCTGTCACCTACGCCGGACTCGTGAACGCGCTCAAGTTTGTCGGCAAGGACATCGCCAAGGTCAAAGTCGTCTTCCTAGGCGCCGGCGCCTCCAACATCGCCATCTCCCGCGTCTGCTTCAAGGGCGGCGTGACGCCCGAGAACACGATCATGTGCGACTCCAAGGGCACGCTCCACAAGGGACGGCCCGAGCTAAAAGCCGAGTTCAAAGAGAAGTGGCACATGGCCGAGATCTCCAACAAGTGGGACGTGCGCGGGACTATCGTAGATGCGATCAAGGAGGCGGACGCACTCATCGCCCTGTCCACGCCCGGCCCGAACACGGTGAAGCCGGAGTGGATCAAGTCGATGGCCAAAGACGCGGTCGTCTTCGTCTGCGCCAACCCCATCCCGGAGATCTGGCCTTGGGACGCGCTGGAAGCCGGCGCTGCGGTCGTTGCGACCGGCCGTTCCGATTTCCCCAACCAGGTCAACAACTCGCTCGGATTCCCCGGCATCTTCCGGGGCACCCTCGACGTTCAGGCCAAGACGATAACCGATGAGATGTGCATTGCGGCCGCGTTGGAACTGGCCAAGGTCGCCGAGGACCGTGGCCTCAAGCATGACTACTTGGTCCCGACGATGGACGACTGGGAGGTCTTCCCGCGCGAAGCCGTAGCGGTCGGCATGAAGGCGATTGAACAGGGCGTTGCCCGTATCACGATGTCCCGCGACGAGCTGATGAAGAAGTCAACCGCGACCATCAAGCACGCCCGCGAGCTCGTGCAATCGCTGATGAAGGAAGGCTTCATCCCTCCCGCACCCGCGTCCTGAGATGTGCGGGACATGACCGAAGCCCAAGGGGTTTCGGATCGTATCCCAAGCCATGAACCACTGGGGCGGCCTTCCGGCCGCCCCGGTGGTTTCGCTATGTGTCCTATTGGCCCTATACGTCCTATTCTGCTTCGCCCTCAGCGCTGGACCACGAACTTCTGCGTGACTGCAGACTGGCCGTCATCCAGCCGCACCAGGTAAACCCCACCCCTCAAGAGACGCAGGTCCAGCGGAAGATCACCAGTGCGGTCAGCGAGGAAGCGACGCGTGACTACCGGTCGGCCCGAGACGTCGAGGAGAGTGATCCTCGCTGGTCCGGCCCGGCGGAGGCCGTAATCAACGTGCAGGACGCTACCGGCAAGCGGACTCGGCGACAGCGTCAAGCTCATCCCGACATGGTGCTCAATCTGCACCCAGCCCGAAATCCCGGCGACACTCACGAACACGATGTCGGTGTCGTTCGGACGGTACGTGTCCGCCGGATAGGTAATGTACGCCTTGCAGGTCTCGTTGCCGCCCGAGTAGACCCATGGGTCTAGCGTCACAACCGTGCTCTCCCCCACCGCAACAAAGATGTTCATCGTGGAGTCCGAGTATCCGCTCGGCACCATCTTCACATCAAGCCGCGGCACTGCCGCAGGTACGACAAACATGTTGATCAGTCTGATCTGCACCGGCACAAGCCCCGGCTCCTCGCTATCTGTAGGGCTCACTATCTCGGCCGCAACGTCTAACCCTGACGCAGTCCGTATGAACACAACGTCCGTGTCGTTCGAGTGGTTTGAGTCCGCAGGATATGTGATCCACGCCGTGCAGGTCTCGTGGCTGCTCACCGCTGACACCCAGGGATTCAGCGTCACAACCTTGTTCTCGCCCACACCAACCGTCACATACCCAGACGAGTCCCGGTATCCGCTCGGCACTATCTTGACAATTATGTACGGCACCCGCGCAGTCGTGTCGCCTGTATTGGTCAACCTAACCTGCACCGGAATGAGCCCCGGAGCCTCGTACGTATCCGGCCTCACAATCTCGGTCACGACATCCAACGTCGATGGAAGACCTTCAACGGGTCTACCGACTATTGGTGAAGGTGTACCCGGCACGACTGCAGCGCACAGGGCGAGGGTCAGAACTACGACTACGGTTCTGCTGGGCATGTTCGCCTCCAGACGCGGGCCCTTCTCGGTCCCTTTCCTCCTGCAGGCGATGCGGCTGCGCCGGGTCCGTGGCAGCGCGGTCGCGCCGATTCCGTCCGCCGGTCGCCTCAACTCCGGCGCACGCTGTCCAGTGCGCCCCTGAGGCAACACGATTGTATAGCGCATCCGCTCCCCGTCAAGCCCCCGAATGGCATCGGGGCGGCCTTCCGGCCGCCCGGCAGTGTTTCGGTATGAGTCCTATTGGTCCTATGGGCCCTATTCCCTTGCCTCCGGCGCTTCGTAGTTCGGCGCTTCCTTAGTGATGGTCACATCGTGCGGGTGGCTCTCGCGCAGGCCCGCGCCGGTTATCTTCACGAACTTGGCCTTGCGCCGGAACTCAGGGATCGTGCCCGCTCCGCAGAACCCCATTGCGGCCCTGACTCCGCCATCGAGCTGAAAAAGCACGTCCCTCACGCTGCCCCGGTACGGTACCCGGCCGACAATCCCCTCGGGAACGAGCTTGGCCTGCCCTTCCTGGAAATACCGGTCAGACGATCCCTTCTTCATCGCGTCGAGCGAGCCCATGCCGCGGTAGACCTTGTAGCGCCGGCCTTCCAGCAACACGTCCTCGCCCGGGCTCTCGTCGGTCCCAGCCAGAAGATTCCCCATCATCACGGTGCCGGCCCCGGCCGCGAGCGCCTTGGCCACGTCTCCGGAGTAGCGGATGCCGCCGTCAGCAATCACCGGTATTCGCCTCGACTTCAGGGCAGCCGAGCATTCCATCACCGCGGTCAGTTGCGGCACGCCCACTCCCGCGACAATCCGCGTCGTGCAAATCGAGCCGGGCCCGACCCCGACCTTCACTGCATCGCAGCCGGCCTCGGCCAGGGCAAGTGCCCCTTCGGAAGTGCCGACGTTGCCCGCGACTACCTGCAACTTCGGGTACTTTCTCCGGAGTTGGCGGGCCGCCCCGACCACCTTGTCCTGGTGACCGTGGGCAGTGTCGATGACGATGGCGTCGACCTCGGCTTCGACCAGCGCCGCGGCCCGGACCATCGCATCCCGGCCGACCCCGACCGCGGCAGCAACCTTGAGCCGGCGCTTCCCGTCCAACGTGGCGTTCGGATTCTCCACGCGCTTCAGGATGTCCTTGGTGGTAATCAGCCCCTTGAGCCGTCGCTGCCGGTCCACGATCGGCAGCTTCTCAATCCGGTGCTGGCGGAGGATTTCCCGCGCGCGCCGCAGCGTCGTACCCTCGGGAGCGGTGATGAGACCTTCGTCCGTCATCACCTCTGCTACCGGCTGCTTCCAGTCGTCCTGGAACAAGAGGTCGCGCTTGGTCAGGATGCCCACAACGTGCAGCTTCGCGTCCACCACCGGCAGCCCGGAGATTCCGTACTGTCCCATCAACTCCCGCGCCTCGGCGATGGACTTGTCCGGCGTAATCGATATCGGCTCGGCGATCATGCTCGACTCGGCCCGCTTCACCTTGGCGACCATGGCCGCCTGCTCCTCGACCAACAGGTTCTTGTGCACGACCCCGATGCCGCCGGACTGGGCCATGGCGATCGCCATCCGCGACTCTGTCACCGTATCCATCGCCGCGCTCACCAAAGGGAGCTTCAGCACTATCTCCCGGGTGAAGTAAGACTCAGTGTCGACCTCGTTCGGAAGCACGCTCGACCTCTGCGGAAGCAAAAGGACATCATCAAAAGTCAGGGATTCCTTGATGCTCACTCAAACCTCCCGTTGACGCGGCACATAACCCGATTCCGCCGGGGAGTTGGGATTGTATCCCAGGTCCCCGTGCTCAAAAGTAGAACCGCCCCATCCCAGGGCGGCAAATTGCATGGCTCGCTGCCAATGACTACGCTTACCATGGCAGATTCTAGTCAGGAAAGTACGCCCGTCAAGAGTGAAGCGTCCGCAGTCAGTTCTGGCCTGGGTACATGGTGACCCCCTGAGAGAGGTAAGACGGTCAGCGGGAATTGCTCCGCGGAGATGGAGAGAGATGAGACGGAACGTGCGTGAGATTTGTCGGTCGGCAGGCGCTCGGATGCGCCCGGGCAGACAAGAAGAAGGGCATCGTGCTCAACGCCTGGCTGGTTACACTTGTGTGATGAATA
>VGIR01000056.1 GCA_016867815.1 candidate division WOR-3 bacterium
GGTAGCTGGTGCCAAGTACCGCAATGGCCTTCAAGTGAAAGCAGCAGCATGACCCCAAGACACCGCTCAGCTATTTCCACAACATTTGACAGGACCTCCCGCCGTGGCGGGTAGTCGTAAACTGGCTGGCTCGGTCGAGGTACAGGCTATTGGGGAGGCCGTAGCGGCGGAAGACGTGGTAGAGTACCATAAAGCAGGCATCACGTGACTCCTGTGGTGCGAACAGACCATAGAGCGGTATTCCGGTGGCATCGTCAGTCGAGAGCATCAAAGTCAGCATGGGCAGTTCCGGTCCGAGCCACAGGTGCGGGCTGCCATCGAGGAAGAGCATGGTGCCGAATTGGGCTTGGCGCTCGCGGCGGCGACGATGGTGATGACCATGGTGCGGTTTCGGGCCGAGGCCTTCGGCTCGGAGCCAAGAGCGGACGGTCTCACGGCTCAGGTTGATGGCGAATTCATCGGCCAAGGTTTCGGTGAAGTGGGCGAAGTTGAAGTCGAAGCAATCTTTGCGGTAGATGCCAACGACCCGCTGTTGCAGGTAACGGGGCTTGGCGTTGGCCGGAGTGTGGCCGTGGTTGCCGTGGCGGACGCCGGCGGCGCCGTGCCTGCGGACGCTGGCCTTGAGGCGGAAAACCTGGCGGCGACTCAGACCAAGCATCTTGGCGGCTACGGCAGTGCTGAGTGCTGCGACCAGGGCCTGTTGAATCACACTGAAGCGTTTCATGTCCTGTTCAGAGTAGCAGACTGACTGTGACATGCCGCCAGCATAGCGGCCGACACGCCAGGGTATGACATAATCGCTCTGCCACTAGCCTATGACATTATCGCTCTGCGGCCACATAAGAGGCGCAGTTGCTTGACACCAGGACACTGCCAAGGTAACATCGTCTGCAATTCCGGGGAGTACCCGTGCAGTTCATCCGCCGATTCAGCGGCGCCTTTCCGGGCGCCGCATTGCGAGCCGAAGGAGCATCGGCTGACCGCCAACGGCTGACTGCCAGCAGCCGGAAGCGCTATATGACTACAAGATCTGCGGCACTTGTCAAATCACAGGCGACTGGGCCTGAGCTATAGGGCGATGCTGTTCCTGCGCCGGAAACCGAAGGCGGGCCGGGCAGCGCTGGACGATTTCCTGTCGAACTGGGAGAAGCTCCAGAACTTCGACCCGAGAGAGCGTCGCGACCCGACCTCAAGGCTTGTTGATTTTCTGACCACAATTCCGCAGTCGGTCGAGAACGGCAAACGGCAGTTGGCCGAAGCTGGTCAGCAAGGCACAAGTAGCAGCGTTGATTACCTGCTGGACGCGGTGAGCAGGCTCCCGTCCATCGGCGAATGGCGATTGGCGAATGGCGATTGGCGGTCGGCGTTGGAGGATCCAAAGACCCCATGGGAGAAGCTGGAGAATGAGGTCGGGGTAGTCGCGAAGCTCGTGAACCGCTTCCGAGTGCACGAACTACAGGCGGTGAGCGGTCCGGGTCGCGAGCGAGTAGACCGCCTGCGCGACCGCCTGCGTGAGCTGGGGCGCTGGGCAAACCGGGATGAGTACGCCGCGGCAATGCACGAACTTGAAGAAGCCGTCGCTGAGCTGGACCGGGCATTGGCGGAGCACGACCAGGCACACCCCGAGTATCGGCAGTATGTGAAGCAACTGGCAGAATTGTACCGACTGCGCGAGGAAGGTTTCCGCGCCCTGGTGGCCGGCGATTCGCCCGAGGGTCTATCAGTGACGGTCGAGTCGCTGAGCAGCCCCAGACCGGAGCGGGTCCAACTCGCACTCGAAGCGCTGCTGGCGCGAGGGTGGCAGCCGGCAACGGTCGACGCGAAGCTCGATTGGTACTGCGCCCAGGCGCGGCGCCCGGATCTTCGCGCCAGGGCGCTGGCCGGACTCTCTGTCCTTGTCGGCCAGACCACCGACCCGGCACTGCTGGTTGACGTTGTTGAACCGCGCCTCGCCCGGGAAGGGCTGACCGACCTGCAGGAGGAAGGACTTCCGGATCTTCGGGCCGGCCTGCTGGAACATCTTGCCGCGCTGGGCGGCGAGCGGGCCGCAGCGAGGCTGGTGGCAGTGCTGGAGTCCCACACTGATCCCCCGAGCCTCAAGGTGACGGTCATACGTCTGCTGGTGAAGGCGAACCCGCCGGAGGCGGTCAGGCTTCTGACCGACGCGATGAGCAGTATTGAGACCGAGGTGCGGGTGGCGGCGACTCAGGCGCTGGCTACGGTCTCGACCGAGACGGGCACGGCGGAAAGGGCAGCCGTGCTTGACCGCCTGGTTTTCGCACTGCGCGACGGCGAACCTGTAGTACGCGACGCTGCTGTGGAGTCACTGAGGAAGTACCCAGACGCAGTCGGGCAGTTGATGCAGATACTGCTCGAGGATCGGAACCCGGCCGCGCGTGAGTCTGCGGCCCGGACCTTCGCGAGCGAACTCTCGCCGGACGCGGCCGCCACCGAAGTCCTGGCGCGCGCGCTGTCCGATGAGGACGCCGCGGTGCGCCGCGCCGCGGCCGAGGCGCTCGCGGCCCAGAGCCGAATACCATCGTTGCCCGAGGGCAGGATGCGGTACCTTGCTGCGAAGCAGGATTGGCGGGGAGTGCGGCAGGCGGGACGAGCGGCGATTCCGTATCTGGTGCCGTTGCTCAAGGACCGGGATGAAGCTGTTCGCCTGGAAGTCGTGAAGCTGTTGGGTTCGCTACGCGAGCGAGAGACGGCTCCCGAGGTCAGTCACCTGTTGTCCGACGCGAGCCAGGAGGTAAGACGTCAGGCGGCGCTCGCGCTCGTCGCGCTGGGAGACGGCGCTCAGGCGGTCGCGCTGCGCGCGGCGGCGGCCAAGGAAGGGTTCGAAGACGTGCGCAGAGAGATGGAGAGCGCGGTCCGGCGGCTGGAGAAGGCATGAGAACAGCCGAAGTCAGAAGTCAGATATCAGAATTCAGAACGCAGAAGTCCGGAGCCGAAACCCGAAACCCGGCGGCTCGACGAAGGTCTCTAGCGTGCTGGGCTTACTAAAGGGCCTCATTCCGTCCAAGAGCGACCGCGAGGTGAAGCGGCTCTGGCTTCGGGTTGCGGAGATAAACGAGCTCTGGGGGACTCTCAAGAAGCTGACGGACGCTGAACTACCGAAGAAGACCGAGGAGTTCATAGCCCGCATCCGTGAGGGCGAAACGCTGGACGACTTGATGCCAGAGGCCTTTGCTCTGGCCAAGGAAGCCTGCCGGCGTCTTGTGGGCAAGAAGTGGACGGTTACCGGGCAGGAAATGACCTGGGACATGGTCCCGTTCGATGTACAGCTCATCGGCGGGATGGTGTTGCACGAAGGAAAAGTCGCGGAGATGCGGACCGGTGAGGGGAAGACACTGGTCGCTACCATGCCCCTTTATCTGAACGCCCTCGCGAAACAGGGCGCGCACCTGGTAACGGTGAACGACTACCTGGCCCTGCGTGACCGTGAGTGGATGGGGCCGGTCTACGAGTCGCTCGGGCTGACCGTCGGCTGCATCCAGCAGGGCATGGAGCCGGCCGAGCGGAAGCCGCACTACAGCGCCGACATCACCTACGGCACGAACAACGAGTTCGGGTTCGACTACCTGCGCGACAACATGGTCGGGCGCTGGCAGGACAAGGTGCAGCGTGGGCACAGCTATGCTATTGTCGACGAGGTCGACATCATCCTCGTGGACGAGGCGAGAACGCCACTCATCATCTCCGGGCCGGTGGAAGCCGAGGACAGAGGGTTCGACCGCATGACGCCGCAGGTCAGAAGGGTTTTCGGGCAGCAGAGTCTGCTGGCCAACCGGCTGGCTGCCGAGGCACTGAAGCTGCTTGACGCCGACAACGAAGCCGAAGCGGGCGTGAAGCTGCTGACGGTGCGCCGCGGTGCCCCCAAGAACAAGAAACTGCTCGAGGCCGAGCAACGGCAGGGTGTCAAGTCGCTGATCGAGCGGACCGAACTCAGCTTCATCCGGGACAAGCGCTTCCCTGAGATTGACGAGAAGCTGTACTTCGTCATCGACGAGAAGGACCATTCGGTCGCCTTGACCGAGATGGGGCGGAAGGAACTCGCCCCCGGCGAGCCGGAGGCGTTCGTTCTGCCGGACCTGGGCGAGGAGCTGGCGCGGGTGGACCACTACACGTCGGTGACCCCGCAGGAGAAGATCAAGGCGCGGGAGGAAGTCTATCAGCGTTACGCGCGCAAGAGCGAGATGCTGCACAGCTACCAGTCGCTCTTGAAGGCATTCTCGCTGTTCGAGAAGGACGTCGACTACGTCGTGCAGGAGGGCAAGGTCATCATCGTAGACGAGTTCACCGGCCGTTTGATGCCGGGCCGGCGCTACTCGGACGGACTGCACAGCGCGCTCGAGGCCAAGGAGAACGTCAGAGTGCAGGGCGACACCCAGACGTTTGCGACGATAACGCTTCAGAACTACTTCCGCATGTACAAGAAGCTGGCCGGGATGAGTGGCACAGCGATGACGATCGCGGGCGAGCTCTTCAACGTGTACAAACGCGACGTGGTGGCGATACCGACGAACGAGCCCTGCCGGCGCATCGACTACCCGGACATCGTCCACAAGACGCGGGCGCAGAAGTACCAGGCAGTGGTGGACGAGATCCAGACCTGGCACGCACGGGGCAGGCCGATTCTCGTCGGCACGACTTCGGTGGACGTGTCGCAGGTGATATCCGACATGCTCCGACGACGGAAGATCAACCACGTCGTGCTCAACGCGAAGTTCCACCAGCATGAAGGCGAGATCATCGAGGATGCGGGCCAGGCCGGTTCGGTTACGATCGCCACCAACATGGCCGGCCGCGGCACGGACATAAAGCTGGGTCCCGGCGTCGTGAAAGGTGAGTGCTGCTACGTCGTCAAGGACACCGGAGGCAAGTGCCCCGTCTGGGAGGAAAAGCCCGGGAGCTGCGAAGAGGACGTTCCCTGCGGGCTCTACATCATCGGCACCGAGCGGCACGAAGCGCGGAGGATCGACGACCAACTGCGCGGCCGTTCCGGCCGCCAGGGCGACCCCGGTTCCTCGCGGTTCTTCCTCTCGCTCGAAGACGATCTGATGCGGCTGTTCGGTTCTGAACGCGTGGCCAGATTGATGGACCAGTTCGGTGCCAAGGACGATGAGCCGATCGAGCACCCGCTCGTTACACGCGCCATCGAAGGGGCCCAGAAACGGGTTGAGGAGCGCAACCGGGAGATCCGGCGGCACCTGCTGGAGTACGACGACGTGATGAACCGGCAGCGGGAGGCGGTGTACGCCATCCGCGATGCGGTCCTGCAGGATGAATCCGACGCATCACACACGACGCCTGACGCCGAAGCGGCGGCCGGCTCGGCACCTGAATCCCAGCCCGCGGACCCGGCGCTCGCCCGTCTGCGGGCTGTTTACGACGACATGGCGCGTGGACTCATCAGCGACTTCGTGAACAAGACCATCGGCGCCGGGAAGCGCGCCGAGGAATGGGACTGGGATGGGCTGCGGGGCGAACTCTCGATGACTTTCCTTGCCGACCTCCGGGTGGACGAAGACTACCGGTTCCGGGCGACCGTCGACGAGTTACGCCAAACCTTGACAGATATCGCTTCCCGTCGGTATGATGAGCGTCGACAGGAGTTGGGCGACAGGCAGTTCGCCGGGCTCTGCCGGAGTGTGTTCCTGTATGCCATTGACAGCCGGTGGCGCGAGCACCTCTACGCCCTGGATACGTTGCGCGAGGGCATCAGCCTGAGCGCCTACGGTCAGAAAGACCCGCTGGTCGAGTACAAGCGCGAGTCATTCGACCTGTTCCAGGAGATGATGAGGGACTTGTACAAGGATGCGCTGACGATGCTGTTCCGCGCCCAATTGCGCGGCGTGGAGGAGAGGCGGCAGCCGGCGCAGCGTTCGGTCCGAGCCTACAAGCCGGAGGCGTCCACGTCGGCACCCTCCGGAGCCCCGCCTGAGCCGGCGAAGGCAGGCCAGGCGCGGCGCCCCACCGACAAGGTGGGGCGGAACGATCCCTGTCCGTGCGGGTCTGGCAAGAAGTACAAGCGGTGTTGCGGAAGCAACAACCCGGAATGAAGCGACATTCGCAAACCCGGGCTGCGGTCCTGATGCCGGGGCCGTGCCCGATAGCAGCTCAATAAGGAGGAGCGATGGCACAAGGTAGCAAGAGCCGGATGATAATCTGGGCGATCGTGGGCGTACTGGTCGTGGTGGCGGTGGTGATGCTGATCTCGAAGCCGAAGGACATGGGCAAGCCCGTCGATGCGGACCAGCTGACCCGGAGCTATGCGCGTCTGTTCGAGCGTCTCGAGAAGAAGACTGCCACGGTGCAGTCCGAGTATCCGGGCGCGCCGGCCGAGCAGATGCAGAAGATAAACGAAGGCGTTGCTCTCGGCAGGGCGATTCTGGGGCGCGTGCCCGGGCTGACCGAGCAGAAGGACCTTGTCGCCAAGCGGGATTCGCTCAAAGAAGTCTACGTCACCGCCATCAGGTCCTTGAAGGCGATTACCGGACAAGACGAGGAAGCGCCGGAAGGCGGGAAGTAGACCAGCGGCTCGCAGATACAGTCTTCCAGTCGGGCGGCCGGACCCGGGAGAGCCCGGGCCCGGCCTTGTGGTCGGCAGCCACGCGGTTTGAAGCGGAGAGGCGGAGCACTGGCATGGCCGATGGCTGGAAACCTACTATTCCGCTGTTTCGCTTTGCCGGGTCCCGCCGAATCCGGCTTGAGACGGGGCGGTTCCTGGGAGCTTGACGTCGGTCGAGCCGGCGCTAGACTTCTGGACTCGTGACCGCGAAAAACTGGAGGCATGCTTGAAGAGCAGGATCGTCGTCTGGACTCTGGTCGCAATCGTCGTTATCGTCGGGATGATAGTGGTCTTGACTGCGCCAAAGACGTCGCCGAGTCCCAGGGTATCGAGGGAGACGATAGAGACCGAGGCAGCAAGAGCTGAATCCCAGCTCGATCGGCTCACCGCCCGTATTGCCGAGCAGAGGAAGTCCGGAGCACCCGGCACCCGCAACGAACGTCTGGATGAGGCCGAGGGACTACTGGCGGAGGCGCGGGACAAGCTCGGTCAGGCCAAACAGGCCACCGACGTCAAAGAGGCCCAGCAGTTCCTGATCGATGGCAGCAAGTCGTTGCGGAAGGCACGCCGGACGATTCAGCTGGCCAAGAGACCGTAGTCGAGACCGCAGGGGACCGGAGCAGGGCCTGCAAGTCAGCGGGCAGCTGGGCTTCCGGTTGTCCGCTTGGCTGCGGAATCTGCCTAGTAGTAGATGTAGCGGAGGCGCGGGAAACCGAATCCGCCGACCAGCCCTTCGGTCGTCTCTTCCAGCAACTCCAGCACCCAGGACTTGAGCCGACGGCTGGGCCGGATGAGCCGGGGTTCGCCTTCGATGCCGCATAGCGAAGCGGCGATGCGCTTGGCGTCCTCGAATGTCCCGAGAGTGTCAACCAGTCCAAGGGCGAGGGCCTGACGGCCGGTCATTATCCGGCCGTCGGCAAACGCACGGACGCTGTCCTCGGGTATCTTCCGCTCGGTGCTGACGATGGCAACAAACTGATCGTAGGCATCGGACACGACATCCTGTAGCAGTTCGCGGTCCTGGTCGGTCATGTCCCGGAAGGGCGAGCCGATGTCCTTGTGGACGCGGGATTTCACCACTTCGACCTTCACCCCGATCTTGTCCATCACTCCCTTGAGCATCGGGAACTCCATTATCACCCCGATTGAACCGGTCAGGGTCTGCGGATTGGCGACTATTCTGCTGGCCGGGGCCGACACGTAGTAGCCGCCGGACGCGGCAAGCGTCCCCATCGAAACGATGATCGGCATTCCGTCGTCACGGATGCGCCGGATCTCCTCGTAGATTTCGTGCGAGGGGGTCACAACCCCGCCGGGGCTATCGACCCGGATGAGGATGCCCTTGACTTGCGAGTTGCCTTCGTGTGCCTTGAGCTGCCGGACGGTCTCGGTCGCGTCAACGATTGCGCCCTCGATCTCTATGTAGCCGAGGCCCTTGTCCCATGCCTTGAGGCTCGACAGATCGGATGCTGAGCTGGCAATCGCGAAGGCAAGGAACAACCCCAGCGTCAATGCCAGCAAAGACGAGGTGACGACAACCAGGACTATGACGGTCTTTCGACTCATGGGAGAATGGGCCCAAGTAGATTCGAACTACTGACCCCTGCGTTATCAGCACAGTGCTCTACCACCTGAGCTATGGGCCCGGTCGGGCCGGACGCGTCGAACCGGTCAGACCCGTCGGACATCTTACGGAAACGAGTCTCGGAGTCAAGAAAGCGGCTTGACGCGCGCGCCCTGTGGGGTGTCCTCGACTGTGAAGCCGAGCTCAGCAATCCGTTCGCGCAGCCGGTCCGATTCAGCCCAGTCTCTCGCTTTGCGCGCACGGTCGCGCGCCGCAACCAGTTCCGCTATCTGGCTCGGAACCTCTGACGTCGCGGCGGCGAGCTGCATCAGCCCGAGTCCGAGAACCCGGTCGAAGTCGACAATAGTCTCCCAGGCCGCGCGGTCCTGACGCTGGTTTCCCTCGCGGACCAAGCCCCAAACCGCGGCCAGACCCTGAGGTATGTTCAGGTCGTCGGCGACGGCTGCTTTGAACTCCTGCCGGAAGGGTGCGGTCCAGGAGGCGTCCTTCACCGGCCACGCCTGCGCGTTGCGGCCGAAGTCCACGAGTCCGCGCAATGAGTTGTCGGCGCTCTGCAGAGACTCCGCGGTGAAGCTCAGAGGCATGCGATAGAGTGCGGTCTGGCAGAGGTAACGGAAGGCGGAGGGTGAGATACCTCGTTCCTCCAACTGGGAGATGGTCACGAGGTTGCCCTCCGACTTGCCCATCCGGGCATCGCCGATGACGAGAAAGGCATTGTGCATCCAGCGCACGACCGCTTCCTTGCCCGTCGCAGCGAAGTTCTGGGCGCGTTCGTTCGTATGGTGGACCGGCACGTGGTCGATCCCACCGGTGTGGATGTCGAAGCACTCGCCAAGGTACTTGATGGACATGGCCGAGCACTCGACATGCCAGCCCGGGAATCCCCGTCCCCACGGCGAGTCCCACTGCATCAGGTGGTTGGGCTGGTTCGTAATCCAGAGCGCGAAGTCGGACGGGTTGCGGCGTTCCGGGTCGACCTGGGTGCGCGCCCCCGCCTGCTGCTCGGCCAGGTTCAGCCGCGACAAGAGAGCGTACTCCGGGTACTTTCCGGTATCGAAAATCAGGCCGACCGATGTCCGGTAGGCAAAGCCGTTGGCCTCGATCCGCCGGATCAGTTCGATCATGTCCGGGATATGTTCCGTGGCCCGGCAGACGATGTGCGGCAGCTCGATGTTCAGCCTGGCTGCATCGTCGAAGAAGGCCTTCTCGTAGAACCGGGCGATATCCTCCGGGCTCTTGCCTTCCAGCCGCGCCTCTTTGTCGAGCTTGTCCTCGCCCGTGTCCTCATCGCTGGTGAGATGACCGACGTCGGTGATGTTCATCACGTGCTTCACCTCGTAGCCCAGGTATGCCATGACGCGCCGGAGAGTGTCGGAAAAGATGTAGGCGCGGAAATTGCCGACGTGGGCGAACATGTAGACCGTCGGACCGCAGGTATAGATGCCCACCCTCCCCGGCTCGAGAGGTGCGAGCTCTTCCTTGCGGCGCGTGAGGGTGTTGTAGAGCTTCATCTCAGGGATGGATGATAGTGATGGAATCTGTATGCGTCAAACCGAGGGCCGCCCAGGGACAAAGCTCGAACAATAAAACCCGAAGCTCGAATCAAGCTTGAAGGAAGGTGAACGCCGGATTGATCGTTCGGGTTTTCCCTGTTGATTCGTCATTCGTACTTCGTCATTCGGATTTGGGCCCTGTCCGACCTAGGCCAGCGGCGTGCGGGCGGCAGCGGGCAGGTCGAGCGGCGAAGGACCGAACCGGGCGAACCGCTCTGTACCGGCCGCGGCTATCATTGCCGCATTGTCGGTGCAGTAGGCCGGCCGCGGGATCACCAGCCTGAACTCGTGGCGCAGCGCCAACTCCGCCAGGCGTTCCCGGAGAAAGCCGTTGGCAGCGACTCCGCCGGATACGCCGACGACCCGCAAACCGGTCCGCCGCACTGCCTGCTCGATGCGGCTGGTGACAGCGGCGACTGCGGCGCGCTGGAAAGACGCGGCCACGTCGGCACGCGGGGCATCGGGGTGATCACGCCGATGGTAGAGCACGGCGGTCTTCAAGCCGGAGAAGCTGAAGTCGAATCCTCCCGGATCGGGAACCGGGAAGACGATGCTCTCGCGACCTTCGCGGCCCAGCTTCTCGACCTCGGCTCCTCCCGGGTAGGGAAGCCCGAGCAGCTTCGCCACCTTGTCGAAAGCCTCTCCACAGGCGTCGTCAATCGTCGAGCCGAGCGGCCGGTATCGGCACCACTCCTCTACGACAAGCAGTTCCGTGTGGCCGCCGGAAAGCACCGCCGCGAGAAACGGCGGTTCCAGTTCCGGGTTTTCGAGGCGCAAGGCGAAGACATGGCCCTCGAGATGGTTGACCCCTATGAGCGGTACGCCCAGGCTGTGGCTCAGTGCTTTGGCAAACGGCAGGCCGACAAGCAGAGCGCCCATCAAGCCGGGCGTGTGCGTTACGGCGACCAGTGACAGGCTGGACCAGGCGACCTTCGACTGCAGAAGGGCGGCCTCCACGACCGGGACGATGGCTTTCATGTGCTCGCGGGCCGCGAGTTCCGGCACCACGCCACCGTATTCAGCATGCACCAGCTGTGACGACACGACACTGGAGAGGACCGTCGTCCGCCCGCCTACCACGCTCGCCGCCGTCTCGTCGCAGGAGGTCTCGATGCCGAGACAGAGCGAAGAAGAGTGGTCCAGTGGTCTAGTGATTTAGTGGTTTCCGGGTCCGCCAGCTGCGTTTGTCTGCGGCTTCATTTCCGCATTCGCGTTTCGAGCTTCATCCGTCATGCGAGTTTGGTCATTCGGGTTTGGGGGCCGGCACGCCTGCCGACCTACTTGACGATGACGTCGAAGACCTGCGGCTCGCACTTCACCAGGTGGAAGCCGGGCGGCAGCGTGATCTCCGCGGCGAGCTGGTACTCGCCCGGCGCGAGTCCCGAGGTCCTTATCTGGGCGGAGATGTCCGATTGCTTGAGCGAGGCAATTCTCGAAGCCGGGCCGGCCACGGCAATCTGCGCTTCGGCCGGGTCGACCTCGACACGCTTGGCGTCGGCCCCGGCGGGAACGACCGGCAGGCCCAGGAAGATCCTCGCTCCCTCTTTTTCCAGGCCGATGACCACGTCCACCGATTCCGGCACCATGGCGAAGCGCCCGTCCCGGGGTGGGACCACCTTGAGGCGAAGGCGGCCCGGCTCAGTCACGGTGGCAAGGTCGAGAGTCTCGGTGGTGACCGCGGACGCGACCTTCAGGTCTTCTTCGGTACCGGAAATCCTGATCTGGGCCGGCGGCTCGTTTATCGACAGCGCGACCCCGCTGGCGGGCTGCCCCCTGGTCGGGACCTGCACCTGGACCAGGCGGCTCGAGGCGGCGGTAAGCTTCATCTCCACGTTGTCCGGGTCAAGCGTCCGAACCCGTACGTCCGGCGGCAGCTTGAGGGCTGCTGGCGAGAGCTGGAGTCGGCGGGTGCCTGCCTTGCCTTCGGGGACCTCCAGCCGGAAGGCGAGCTGATGAGGTTTCAATCCCAGGAGGTCCCGGCCCTTGCCCTCGAGCGTGACGACGGTGTTCTCCACGTCTAGGTCCGGGATGACCTGTTTGGCGTCGGACCCGGCCGCCGCAATCGGCACGACCACGCGTACGTTGTACGTTCGGTCGAGGACGGCCATTACCCAGAAGAAACCGGCGATAAACAGAGCAAGCAGCTTGAGCGAAACGTCGCGGGTGACGAAGCGGAGCAACTGAGACATAAGAGTATGTTAGTAGCCGAACGGCATCTGTCAATCAGTTCCGGCTTGACTCGCGACGCTTTTTGGAGAATCATCTGTGAAGAGAATGATCAAGTCCCAATTGCCAATGCCCAATCAAGCCCGAATGTACAAGGGGTCGGACCCTGGTGTTTGCCCGTAGAGGAGTAGCGATGTGGAACGAAGCTGATTTCAAGAGAATCCGAGAGCAGATCGGGCGGCTCGAACCGCAGATGGTCGAGATGCAGCGTCGGCTGGTGGCATTGCCGGCGATGAGTCCCGTGTCGGGCGGCGGTGGCGAGAGGGCCAAGGTCGACTACCTTGGTGGGCTCCTGCGCTCGTGGGGACTGGAGGTAGCCGAGTACCGGGCGCCGGACAATCGCGTCCCGTGCGGCCATCGGCCAAGCCTGACCGCGCGCCTCAAAGGTCGGAAACCTCGTCCCGCGCTCTGGCTGATGACGCACCTGGACGTGGTTCCACCCGGACCGAGGGATCTCTGGCAGAGCGACCCGTTCGAGGCTAGGGTAGAGAGCGGCCGCATCTACGGCCGCGGCACCGAAGATAACCAGCAGGAGATGGTCGCGTCGTGCTACGCGGTGAGAGCCCTGCTCGACCTCCAGCTGATCCCGCAGACAGACGTCGTTCTGATGCTCGTCGCCGACGAAGAGAACGGGTCGGACTACGGAGTGGGCTGGCTGTTGGAGAACCACGACCTCTGCCGGCCGGAGGACCTTGTGGTCGTACCCGATGCCGGCAACGAGGTCGGCACGCTGCTGGAGGTGGCGGAGAAGTCGATCGCCTGGGTGAAGTTCACCACTCTGGGGCGCCAGGCGCACGGCTCGACTCCGCACCATGGCAACAACGCGCACCGGGCCGGCGCGAACCTGCTCCTGCGTCTGGACCAGCGGTTGCACGAAAAGTACAACGCGGAGGACAAGCTATTCTCGCCACCGGTTTCTACCCTGGAGCCGACAAAGAAGGAAGAGAACGTCCCCAATATCAACACTATTCCGGCTGAGGACGTGTTCTACTTCGACTGCCGGGTGCTGCCGCAGTACCAGTTGACGGACTTGGTAGAGGACATGAAGCGCATCGCCGCCGACACAGCGACCGAGTTCAAGGTAGAGGTCAAGGTTGAACAAGTCCAGATGGCGCAGGCCGCGCCTCCGACTTCGCCCGATGCCTCGGTTGTCCGGATGCTGGCGAACGCCGTGCGGGAGGTCTACGGAGGCGAGCCTTTCACGCGGGGCATCGGCGGGGGCACGGTTGCGGCGTTGTTCCGTCGGCGGGGCATCCCGGCAGTAGTCTGGGGACGCAACGAGGGACAGGCGCACAAACCCAACGAATTCTCGGTCATTGCGAACATGGTCGGCAACGCTGCGGTCTACGCCCACCTGATGGGGCAGACGCCTGCCTAAACTCGAATCTCGCACCGTCCGACGGGGGTCGCTGGGGCCAACTCGAGATTCGAATCAAGCACGAATGCAGCAGACAGGAGTCGGGGAATTCGGACTTCAGTCGTCACTCGAGCTTTGTGTTTCGGATTTCCGTCACCGCGACGTCGCCCTTTCTTGACTCCTCGCCCGGCAATCGGTAGATTTCTCCTCAGATGAATCCATCTTCACTCAAACTCGTGTGTCAGTACGTTGACTCGGACAGGGCAGAGGTGGTAGACGCGCGCGCGACCGGCGGTGAGGTCATCAGGATTCCCTTCCGGCAAATGGTCCTGCCGACGCAGGCGCTGGCCGTACTGGCAGACAATCTCGCGTGGTTCATGGAGCAGGTGACCGGCCGCGGATACCAGAAGGCCGAAGAGGTGTACGATACCGGGTTCACAGTGCGCGAGCCCGGACGCAACGCCTACGGCCTGAAGGTGACCGCCGAAGGTCCGGTCGTGATTATCGCCCGCGTATCGCTGCTGGAGGATGAGACTATCTTCCAGCGGTACGTCAACTATCTCCGCACCGGCGTCCTTCTGTAGCTGCTAGGTTAGCAGTTAGTAGTTAGCAGTTAGCAGACGGACCCAGCACAGTCCAAACGCGAAGCCTTCTCCGCAGCACACCTAACTCTTAACTCCTAACTGCTAACTCCGCTAGACCGCGAGCAGCAACAGTTCGGCGGCGAAGGCGAGTGCCGCGAGCCAGAGAAGGAGAGGGGACAGGTCCGAGGACTGGCGATGGACGGAGGTGGACAAGAACTGGTAGCCCTGCTTCTTCAGCGCGTCAGCAGAGGCCTGGGTCAGGTTGCCTTCGGATGCAAGGACGTTGACTGCGTATGGCTGGTCCGCAACCCGATAGATGCCAGGTTGTCCGGTCCGTGCGAGCACGACTTCCGGTCGGCCTGGTCCCGGTTCAGGTGTCTCGACTCGGCGACCATCCGGCGTTGCGACCGCAACCGGGCCGGAACCCTCGACCGTTGCACGTATGGTATCCCCGACTACGTACTCTGATTTGAGTTCTGCGCTGGCAAGGTAGAGCAGCGTGCGGTGCAGCAGCGGCACGAATGCGGCTTTGAAGACGAGGTCGGTGGATCCGGGCAAGACGGTGAACGACCACACGACGAGCCGGCCGTCCTCCGCATCAAGCATCAACGGCTCGCCGTCAGACAGCCGGGCAGGAACCCGGGCCCCGACCGGGTCCAGTCGGGCATGACTGAAGAACCTGGCAGCCGAAAGGTCGGCCGCCTTCATGATCTCCAGGATCGGATGCGTCGTATCCACCGAGGCGACAGAGACGAAGCCGGCGGGCCGTGACGAACCTCGGAACCGTATGCGACCGGCGAGGAGCGCCGAGTCAGCAGGCGGGCTGCCGAACATGACCAGGGCTGAGCCGCCGGACTGCAGGAAGAACCCGAGACGGGTCCAGTCGGGCCGGCTGAGCGCCGCGGCGTCGGTAACGACGACCGTCGCGAACCGGCGCGGATCGTAGCGGCCGAACTCGGCGGCAGCAATTGTCGTAAGGCTGAAGACCGAAGAGGAATCAGACCCCAGGGCGTCGACCAGGTACTTCGCCGGCACCGCGGGCGACTCCACAACGAGCACCGAGAGGCGGCGGGGTTGGTAGATGGCAAGCCAGCGGCTGTTGTCCGCTTCCAGCGAATCGCCGCGTAGATCGACCCTGGCTACGTGATAGCCGGAGTCGACAAGTGCGGTCTCAAACGTGACGGTCGCAGACGAGTGCGGCTTGATGGCGACAGCCTGTTCCTCGCGGTGATTGTCTACAACCAGTACCGCGGTGCGGGTCACCGGCCGCGGGCCGTAGTTGGCGAAGTCCGCCTTGATGCGCGTGGCCCGGCCCGCGACCGGGAAACGGTCCTCGGTGAAGAGCCGCGTCACGCCCGTATTCTCATCGTCCGGTGTCTCAGCGCCGGCCAGAAAGACCGGCACGTCGGGCGGCGGCTGCCAATCCGACGGTATCGCGCGGGCCTGCAGGTCGGTGACAACCACGACTTCGGCGTGCGCCGGCTTCGCCAATTCGACCGCACGCTTCAGGGCAGGTTCAAGGATCGCGCCAGTAGACGACGGCTTGAGCGAGTCGAGTACCGCAAGAAGGGAACTGGGAGTCGAGAGTGGGGAGTAGTCGGAGCCTTCAGATTGACTCGCAAGGAGCAGCGCGGCGCGACGTCCGGGACCGAGTGATGTCAGCAGTTCCCGGGCGACAGCCAGTGCCTGCTGCCACTGCGATGGTTTCGACATGCTGTAGGAGTCGTCGATGACGACAATGAGGTCGTTCGCGCGGCCGAGTCCGGGCAGGCGGTGGCGGACAAAGGGGCGGGACAGGGAAAGCAGCAGGGAGAGCAGCGCGAGCGTGCGGAAGACGAGCAACAGCAGTTCCTTGAGACGGAGCCAGGAGAACCGCTCGCGCTTCGCGGTCGTAAGCAGAAGCAGAGAGGGGAAATCAGCGCGTTTCAGCCGCAAGCGGCTCAAGATGTGGATCACGACGGGGATAGCCGCAAGGGCGGCGAGGGGAAGAAGCGAAGGCGCTGAGAAACCCATCAGTGCCTGGGAGGCGAAGTCCGAAATCCGAAGCACGAATGTCGATTGAAACCCGAATGGCGCAATACCGGATGCAGGTCAGGCACTAGCGCATGCGGAGGAGCTATTCGAGCTTGGGTCATTCGGACTTGAATCGTCATTCGGTATTCGAGCTTCGGATTTGCCCTCACCTCATCCTGCTCCGGCGTTCGAGGTACGAGAAGAGCGCGCGGTCGAACGGCGTGTCGGTCGTCACCCGGTGATAGTCGATTGCCGCTTCGCGGCAGCCGCGCTCATACGTCGCGAAGAATTTGTCGAAGTCCTTCTGGTATTGCTCGCGGAGCACGCGTGGGTCAACGGTCATCTCCCGGCCGGTCTCCATATCCTTGAGCAGGACCGGGGTGCGGAAAGCGAACTCCCGCTCGTTCGGGTCCTGGATATGAAAGACCAGCACCTCGTGTTTCTTGTGGCGGAAGTGGCGGAGCGCGGTCAGGACTGCCTGCGGCTCATCCCACAGGTCCGACATGATGATGACAAGGCCCCGACGCTTCACCCGCTCGGCCAGTTGGTTGAACGTGCCCGCGATGTTCGTGTCGCCGCCGGGTTTCACGATTGAGAGCTGGTGCAGGAGCGCATTCAGGTGGGCAGGCGTGCTGCGCGGCGGCACGTAGTTGTTTATCCTGTCCGTGAAGGTGATGAGGCCGGCCGAGTCCTTCTGGTGCAGCAGCAGGTAGGCGAGGCTCGCGGCCAGCATGCTTGCGTATTCGAGCTTCGAGACCTTGCCGGTCGCGTAGGACATCGATCCGGAGGCGTCGAGCACGAGATACGCGCGCAGGTTCGTCTCCTCCTCGTACTCGCGGACCACGAACCGATCGGTCTTGGCATAGACCTTCCAGTCAATCCGCTTCGGCTCGTCTCCGGGCATGTACGGGCGGTGCTCGGTGAACTCTACCGAGAAGCCCTTGTAGGGAGAGCGGTGAAGGCCGGCGAGGAAGCCCTCGACCACCAGGCGCGCCTTCAGGTCGATGCCCTTCAGCTTGGCGACGACTTCGGGTTTCAGAAAACGGGTGGATTCAGGCACGGGCTACTAGTCTACTATCGGCGCACCAAACGCGCAAACCCGGCACGGCCTGACTGACCACAGATGGACACGGATGAACATAGATGCAGAGGATAATCGCCCCGATGCCGAGGAGGGGGCTCTCGGGACAGCCGCAGATGACGCAGGTGTCTGGGAGCGTCAGCCGGCACTGCACGAATAGGATGCCATCTCGAGTGGAGTCGAGGATCCCTCAGCCGCTGCCACTGAAACTGGAACATGACCTTCGGAGTGTAAGCGCCGGTCGTGCAATCGCGGGTCGGGTCGAAGGAGGCAGTCTGGTATCGGCGGTTTGACAGGCAGGGGTTCAGGACTATCATTGTCGCGTGAACAGACTGGTGGCAGTTCTGCTTGCCCTCGCGTTGAGCGTGGGGGCGGTGTTTGGGCAAGGACGAGTGCTCTGGCAGGATGGAGGAGTTCAGTTGTGCGGGCCCAGCGCCACAGAAGACCTGGTGGCGACAAGCGATGGCGCCGGCGGCGCGATAGTCGTATGGTCGGATGCCCGTCAGTGGCCGGACGGCATCTACGCACAGCGGGTCAACGGTAGCGGCGACCCGCTGTGGACCGATAGTGGCATTGCCATCGACGACTCATCGATAGCGGGTCGCATCTGTGTTGTGGCAGATGGAGAGAATGGGGCCATTGTGGTCTGGGGTCCTTCGTCTGCCGGCGCTTCGATTGCGGTGCAACGGCTGGATGCCGATGGCACGCCGCTCTGGGGAGCGAACGGGCTGGAGATACGGCCACTTGTCATCAATCCGCCGCTCAGTAACGCTCCCGCGGTCGCAAGAGACGGCCACGGGGGAGCAATCGTGGCTTGGACCGCCAATGTAGCCGTCAGTGGTCCGCTGGACACGCTCATTGTCTGCCGTGTGGACAGCAGCGGGACCAAGCGGTGGGAGACGGTGGTTCGAATGGACACAATGAACGACCCACCCACCCTGTGCCAAGACGGTCACGGAGGCGGCGTCATCGCATGGTCTGAGCACTACTTGGGGCCCGTGCGTGTTCAGTGCGTTGACAGCGCGGGCAGCATTAGATGGGACTCGGCCGGTGTGCTTGCTTGTACGTTGTCCGCAGTGAAGGCGGTATGGGCGTGCGTGGCAATGGGTGAGTCGTCCTTCGCCGTGGGATTCGCGGTAGGTCCGGGCTGGCACGATCGTGCGCAGATGTTCGACTTGGCAGGGAATCGGCTTTGGGGGCCGATAGGTGTGCCGGTCACGGGTACGTCCTACTCCTCCTCGGGCTGTGTCGCACTGCCGACAGATGTCCGCAGGCAGTCGATCTGGCTGTGGTCCGAGAACAGGACGGGTACGACAGACCTCTTTGTCCAGAAGCTCGACTCGGCCGGCATTCGCGGCTGGGATTCGACTGGAGTCTGGCTGGGTTCTGTTGATACATCCGGCGGCCAGTTCTCGGCCGCTATCGACGGCCGAGGTGGAGCTATCGCGGCCTGGACGCTGTACCGGAGCCGACTGAACTGGGATGTTTACGCCCAGCATGTGGACTCCTCCGGCCGCCTGTGTTGGAGTGACACTGGGCTGGCCGTGTGTCTAGGCGATGACAACGTACGGTACCCGGTTGCGGTGACCGACGGAGATGGCGGGGCGATCATCGTTTGGCTGGACGATCGGGGTCTATACGTGCAGAGAGTTGCGGATGTGCCAGGGGGCATGGAATCGGTGGGTGATGAGCGCAGAGCGATGGACGAGGGACCAACGGTCGCACGCGGAATGCTGTTGCTGGCAGGAGCCACAAGCCACAGGCCTCAAGCTCCAAGCTGGCTGTCGGATGCGGTTGGACGGAAGGTGTTGGACCTGAAACCGGGGGCGAACGATGTTCGCGCGCTGGCACCGGGCGTGTACTTTGTGAGAGAAGCCCAAGCGCAAGCTCAAGCACAAGCCGTCCGGAAGATCATCAAACTGAAGTAGCGGTCCACCTGCGTCTGAGCGGTTGACGGAACCGCACCGAGAGTCCCACGAGCAACCGGCCAGGGAATCTGCCGGGTAGCTCTCCCAACAGTCCTGTGAATTGCCCATCAGATTGCCTGGTAGAGTGCTTTCCGAGCTACTTTCCGAGTAATTCTCCGGACTATCTGCGGAGCGAACTGCTGAATTGCTGTCCCGGTAGCCTTCCCCGTAGCTCGCCGGGTACTCTGGAGAATAGCCCATCCAGTAGCTTGCCGGATTGCCACCCACGTGGCTCTCCGGATTCCTGAGCGGATGGCTCAGAGAATAGCCCGTCCGATTGCTGGCTGAGTTGTTCACTCCGTTCTTCACCGAATAGCTGGGGGGACGGGATAGGGGAGATTCATCAATGCCCAATAACTGATTACTGATGAAGAAGTTAGAACACTCGGGATCTCGACTCCAGGGGGACATATACTAAACTGGCAGTGTTCGGGCGCATGCGAGTGTGCCTTAATCCGCGCCATCTGCTGCTTGTCCGATCCGAGCCTTGAAGTTCTTGGCGTCTTGGCGGTTTCCATCCGTCCTGACGCTTCGTGTCTTTGTGGTATGCTCCGGTTCGGTTCCTATGTCGGTCGCTTGGCTTGAATGAGTTGCCATTTCGGGTAGATTGGGGCGTGGCGCTTGCGAGCATCAGCCTGCGCGGCTTCAGGAACCTCGACCCGACAATCATCGCGTTCGACAGCGGCGCGAACTACCTGTTCGGGCCGAACGGCGCAGGGAAGACGAACCTACTCGAAGCCATCCACTATCTCGCTATCGGCCGGTCGTTCCGGCGATGTCCGGACGCGGAGCTGCTCGGGTTCGGCAGGGACGTTCTGGTTGTCTCCGGCACCGACGAGCGCGGCGACACCGCGGAGATACGGTTCGACGGCCGTGAGAAGCGGATACTCAGGAACGACATCCCGGTTGAGAAGCTGTCCGAGTACTTCGGGTGGCTGCCGGTCGTGGTGCTGTTGCTGGAGGATATCGAGTTGGTGAAGGGCGCGCCAGCAATCCGGAGAAGTTTCCTCGACATGGCCATATCGAAGGCGGAGGGCGGGACGAAGTCAGAAGCCAGAAGCTGCTCTTCACCCCAACCCTCTCCTCATGGAGGAGAGGGAGAGCGAAGCGAGGGTGAGGAGGCGGGTGGCGGTCAGCGGCGGGCGGACAACGGACATCGCGAGGGGCGTAGCTACATTGCGCTGATTGCCGAGTATCGGCGAGCGGTGAGTCAGTACAATCGGCTGCTGGAGAAGCGAGGAGAGAGGAGAGAGGAGGGAGGAGACGAGCTGGCGGCGTGGGAGGAGGAGGTCGTCCGTTCGGGAGTGCCGGTGTATGAGGCGCGTCGGGCCAAGGTGGGTGAGTTGCTGGCGAGTGCGGCAAATCACTATGAGCGGCTGGCCGGGCACAGCGCGGTGTTCACCTACCGGTCGAGCGTCGTGGCTGCGGGGACACGATCGGAAATCGTCGCCAGGGGACAGTCCCCGGCGCACGAAGCTCCGCACTCTGGTACAATCGCCACGGTTTCGGTCATGTCCCCATCCAATCTTGCTGAGGCGTTTCGTCAGAGGTTGTCGGCGACGCGAGAGCGGGCGCGGGTGCTCGGCCACGCCGTGGTCGGGCCGCATCGCGACGACATCAGGATAGCGCGGGACGACCGCGAGCTGCGGAAGTTCGGCTCGGTCGGCGAGCAGCGGCTGGCGGGCATCGCGCTGCGGCTGGCCGAGGCAGACATGATTCTCTCCGCGGGCAGGCAGCGGCCGGTGTTTCTGCTGGACGAGGTGGCGTCGGAGCTGGACGAGCAGCGGAGCCGGATGGTGCTCGCGATGGTGGCAGAGCGAGGGCAGATGGTGTACGCAGCCGCACGGAGGACCGTGCGGCTGCATATCCGAAGTCCCAAGGAAGACGGACGAGTGGCGGATTCGGTAAGAGACGGGGACGGATCACTCGACCACTTGACCACTGGACCACTGGAACGCTCTTCCGGAAAGGAATTCCATGTCGAGGCAGGTAAGGTATCGCAAGTTTCGTAGCGTCGGCAGCGTACTGCCACGCGTGCTGAAGGGGCTGAAGCTCGACAAGGTGCTGGCCGCACAGCCGGCGGTGGATTCGTGGCCGCAGATCGCCGGGCCCAAGACCGCAGAGCACACCCGGGCGGTTGAGGTCGACGGCAAGACGCTCGTCGTTGTGGTCGACAGTCCCGCGTGGATGGTCCAGCTCCGGTTTCTGAAGCCACAACTACTGAAGAAGATCGAGGGGCGCGTCGGCAAAGGGCTGGTTACGGACTTGAGGTTTGTGCTCGGGCAAGGGAGGAGAGAGGAGGGAGAAAGGGAGAAGGGATGAAGGCGGAAGGATGAGGGATGAAGGCGGAAGCGAGGAGCTCTTCACCCCAGCCCTCTCCTCATGGAGGAGAGGGAGAGCGACGCGAGGGTGAGGAGGTGAGTGGCGGGTGGGCAGAGGGTTGGCAGAGGCGAAATCTAGCTTGATTATTCAACCACCTGGAGTATCATAGGGCCCAATGGCAGAAGCCTACAATGCAGCACAAATCCATGTCCTAAAGGGCCTCGAAGCGGTCCGGCACCGGCCGGCGATGTACATCGGCGACATCGGGGTGCGGGGTCTGCATCACCTGATTTACGAGGTGGTGGACAACTCGGTAGACGAGGCGCTGGCCGGGGTCTGTGACGAGATAACCGTGACCATCCACTCGGACGACGAGGTGTCGATTCTGGACAACGGCCGCGGCATTCCGGTCGACATCCATCCGACCGAGAAGCGGTCCGCGCTCGACGTGGTGTTGACCGTACTACATTCCGGCGCGAAGTTCGAGCACAAGGTCTACCAGATTTCCGGCGGGTTGCACGGCGTGGGCGTGTCGGTGGTGAACGCGCTTTCCGAGCACCTGACCGCCGAGGTTTTCCGCGACGGCAAGTCATACCGGATGGACTTCGAGCGCGGCAAGGCGCAGGGCGACAT
>VGIR01000057.1 GCA_016867815.1 candidate division WOR-3 bacterium
GCGCGATCATCACGAACTCAGCTCGAGCATGTTGCAGCCCGCGAGCCATCCAAGACATATGAACACCTCCACGTGTTACCTATGTCCTGATAATAACCTGTTACCTATCTCCTGAGCCCGCACCGGCCAGCCTTCGAAGAATCGTTCGAAGAAGCCATGAAGTAAGCCTTGGAATGAGCTTTGAGTCGAGCCTGCGGAAGGCCTCTGACGCGAGCCTTCAACGAAGCTGTGAGGCAAGCGAGGGGAGAAGCGTTGCGCCGAGTCTTGAAATGAGCGATACGCGAGGCGATGAAGCGAGGTCTGGAATGAGTGATGGGGGAAGCAATGCAGCAAGCACTCGAGTGAGCGTGCTACGGTATTCTCCAGCGACCTCGGTGACGAGCTTTCTGAAGGGTTTCGAGCGCAGTCTTGATCTACGAGTTTCCAGATCGCAGCTACCAATGGACAGCCTTGGCCGCTTCGCCGGACGGGCCACGCAGAGCTGCCGAGTCGCCGGGATTGTCTGACGAAAGCGGAAATCGGCCGCGGCCTACGGGCTGGGAGTACTCAACTCGCCCTTCCCTTTTGCGAAGCACCGAGTGCTCTTGTGGGTTCGCTTTGAGGCGGTGATTTCGCTTGCCCGGACCATGCTCCTCCGGTATACTCCATGTCATCCTAGAGGCCGATGGCTGGACGCTGCTGGTGAACCCGGACACCGCCGGAGCTATGGCTGTGAATCAGACCGGCGTTCTGATCTGGAGACTGATAGACGGTCGGCGCACGACCGGGGAGATTGCCGCCGCGATCCGCGACCGCTTCCCGGATGCGCCGGAGACCGTTGCCGAAGACGTTCGTGCACTTCTGACCAAGCTGGCCGAAGAGGGTTTCATCGGTCAGGAAATACCACTTGAGGGGGTACGCTGATGAATGAGAAGACCTATCGAGCGAACGAGGTCGTCTCCTGCGTTGACGAGGGCGAAGACGGTGCAATGCTCTACAACCCGGACAAGGACGAGACGGTCTTGCTGAATCCATCCGGCCGCGGGATCTGGGCGCTGCTGGCCGATCCCCTGACTCTCGAGGAGATCGCCCGCCAACTTGCAGCCGCCTATCCGGAGGTGACTCCGGAACAGGCGCTGAAGGACGCGGAGCAGTTCGTCCAGTCCCTGGTCCCCGGCTTCATCATCCCTTCACCCGATGAGCACTGAACTGCTGCCCATCCCTGACCTGACGGTGCCGCCGCTAGGAGTGCCGCGGGCGCCGCAGGATCTGGACCTTTGCATCACGGGTCGCTGTAACCTCAAATGCCGCTACTGCTTCTACGCCGACGAGATGGCTGCTTCGAGCGACATGCCGGCCGCACGCTGGCACGCCCTTTTCGAGGAACTGGGCAAGCTGGGAGTCAAGCGGGTCTGCCTGACCGGCGGCGAGGTTTTCACTCGCGCCGATGTCTTCGAATTGATTGACGGCGTCATCGCCAACAAGATGCGCTACCAGATACTCACGAACGGCACGCTCATTACCCCGGAGACAGTGAAGGCTTTCGCAGTCGGCAAACGCCGTCTGCGCCTCGACTCCATCCAGGTGTCGATTGACGGGTCGTGCGCTGAGATTCATGACCAGAGCCGCCCGCCCAGGAGCTTCGACCGTGCGCTTGTCGGGTTGCGGCTACTGAAAGCGGCCGACTTCCCGGTGACGGTGCGCGTGACCGTCAACCGGACCAACCTGATTGACCTGCCGAATATCGCTCGGCTGCTACTGGAAGACGTAGGCCTCGAGAGTTTCAGCACCAATGAGGCCGAGCAGATGGGCTCAGCGCGCTGCTATGGCGATAGCATGGTGCTAACCCCGGCCGAACGACGGCGGGCGATGGAGATACTGGCCGACCTGGATAAGAAGTACGAGGGCAGGATTAGCGCCAACGCGGGCCCGCTCGCAATGGCCCAGAGCTACGCGGAGATCGAAGAATCGCTTGCGCGCGGTCAAACGAGCCGGCCGGGGCGGGGCAAGCTCTGTGCCTGTGGCGGCGTCTTCGGGAAGATGGCGGTATTGCACGACGGCACCATGGTGCCGTGCAACATGCTGCCGACACTGACCATGGGCGTTTATGGAATGCACTCGCTGACTGAGGCGTGGCGGTCAAGTCCTGCGATAAACGCGGTGCGCTACCGCCGGGACATTCCGCTTGCCTCCCTGCCGGCGTGCCGGGGCTGTGCCTATATGGGATTCTGCACCGGCGGTTGTCCGGCGTCGGTGATGGCCCGGTCCGGACGGTTGCACGGGTGCGACCTAAACGGCTGCTATCGAATCTTCAAAGGAGAGGAACCCGACAGTGCCTTGTGACATGAGCGACGCGCCCAAGGTATCCACGTCGGTTCCTGACCTGCCTGCCGGCGTGCCCCCGCTGCGGACATTCTACATCTACCTGTCCGACAACTGCAACCTCCGTTGCCGCCACTGCTGGATTGTGCCCCGATTCACCAACGGGAAGCCGGACCCGGGTCGGTGTGTTGACGTTGACGCGCTGCTTGCGGCGGTGCGCGAGGCCAAGACCATTGGTTTGAGCACGGCCAAGCTGACCGGCGGCGAGCCGATGCTCCATCCCCGTTTCATGGAGGTCGTCGCTCGGCTGAAGGCTGAAGGACTTGACCTGATCATGGAAACGAACTGCACCCTCATGACCGCCGAGGCCGCCCGTTACCTCAAGGGCAAGCTCTCCTTCATTTCGATCAGCCTGGATGGGGCCGACGCCCGGACGCACGACGCGTTCCGTGGCGTGGAGGGTGCTTTCGACGCGGCACTGAAGGGACTCTCATACCTGGTGGACGCGGGGTTCAAGAACACGCAGGTCATCATGAGCGTGCACCGCGGCAACCGACACCAGGTCGAGGCGCTCGGACAGTTGGTCGCATCGCGCGGCGCGGCAACCGTAAAACTCAACCCGGTGACGCGGACCGGCCGAGGGGTCACGATGCACGAGCACGGCGAGGGCCTCGATTTCGACGACCAGATGGAATTGGCGCGCTACATTGACGACGATCTGGGTCAGCGCTCGCCGATCGGCGTCATTCTCACGATGCCCCCGGCGCTGTCGTCGCTCCGCAGGTTGGGACGCTCCGGCGGCTCCTGCGGGGACTGCGGCGTATGCGGGATTCTGGGCATTCTCGGTACGAACCAGTATGCCCTGTGCGGAATTGGTACGACCTGCCCCGAGTTCATCTACGGGCAACTGGGCAAAGACAGCGTTCGTGACATCTGGCTGACCAACCCGACGGTTCTCTATCTGCGCCGTGCCTTGGCAGACCCGGACAGCTTTCCGGGCACGTGCGCGCGGTGCATCTTCGCCCGCGCCTGCCGAACCGGCTGCGTGGCCGACAACTATGCGCGAAGCGGACAGCTGATTGCCCCCGACTGGATATGTGACGAGGCTTCTCGCCGCGGTCTTTTTCCATCCGCCCGGGCTCAGAGAAGGAGCACGGCAAAGGACGAACGAGGAAGGATGAAGGAGAAGGCGAAAGGGGAAATGGACAAGTGACGGCGAGCGAGTGAGTTCCGAGTGACGATTCGCCATTGGCGAATGATGGTTTGTGGATGATGAGCGACTGAGGACGGTGGTGTCGGAAGTTGGGGATCAAGTTGCAGACTACAGGATCGCGGACGCGGAGAGGGAACTGGCCGGAGTCATGCAGCTAGGAAAGCCGAGCTTGACAGCAGGATGTGGGTAAATACAATTACCCTGCTAATGGTCTCGAAAAAACGCGATAGCAGTGAACAAGGAGTGTGAGATGAAGAAGTACGAAGCCCCGCGAGCAGCCCGTTTGAGCGATGCCAAGACCGCGTCTTTGGAGTGCAAGGACGGACCGTCGGGCACAGCCGACATCTGCCAGAGCGGATTGGATCCAGTAGACTTCCGCCGCTGCAACCAGGGATCCGCGGTAACGTTCTAGGTCGTGACGCCCGGCGGCGGACTCATTGTACTGCCGCACGAGCTACCTAGGATACCAATCAAGTAGCGGACGGTATCTGCCCAGTGAATTGAGGACAGGCGACGGCGCCTGTCCTTTCGTTAGTGATTCCGTCTCATATTCCGCATGAACACAGGACTGAGACTAAATCTCGCCGATGGCCAGCAGTGGCGTATCCGCCCGGTTGACGAGCAGGCCGCGGCGATTGTTGCCGAATTGGGCACGGTCATGGGATTGAGTCCCGCCACCGGGTCGGGCAGGCCGGGCGACGGCGTCCGCGAGCTGTGCGTGGCCGTGTGCGGAGAGTCCGAGCGGCTGGACCTCGAAGCAAGTGGTGCGGTTGTGTGTCGCCTTGCCGCACCAACAAACCAGTGGACTAAGATAGACCAGATGCGGCGGGTCGCCTCCCAGATTGCGCGAGAGACAATGGCTCGTGGGGGACTGCTGTTCCACGGAGCCCTGGCCGAGCATCGCGGAAGCGGTTTCATCATGGCCGGGCCGCAGGATGTGGGCAAGAGCACGGCCAGCCGTCGCCTTCCCTCGCCCTGGCGTTCCCTCTGTGACGACATGACGCTGGTCGTGCCGGACGGCAGGGGTGGGTTCTGGGCTCATCCGTGGCCGACCTGGAGTCGCTTCCTCTACAATGGACCGGGCGGTTCCTGGGTCGTAGAGGACGCGAAACCTCTTCGGGCGATTTTCTTTCTCGATCAGGCGCCATTTGACCGGTTGGAACCCATCTATGGCACACATGCGACCGCCTTGACCCTGCAATCCGCCGAGGAACTCACTCGCGAGCTGTTGCTCCAGCTGACCGACGTTGAGTCGGCGCAGGTGCTCTGCGGTAAGGCACTCGGCGCAGCAAAGGGTCTGGCCACCGCAGTTCCGGTGTACTCGCTCAAAGTAAGCCTAGATGGCCGCTTTTGGGAGAAGATCGAGGACGTTCTGCCCGTCGGCGAACTCCCGAGGTCTGGCGAGGACAGCCGCTGCCGCGCCCCGATGTCTGTTGAGTCGTTCATGGCTGACGATACGTTGCGCGTAGTCTGCACCGGGACCAGCATGAGTCCCACGCTGGAGGAGCCCGATCTCCTTGAAGTGGAACCCTGTGGTACTGCGGCATTGCGTCCCGGCGACGTGGTATGCTTCAAGTCGCCGGGAACGGGAAAAACGATCGTGCACCGCGTGGTTTCCGTCGGTCCACGGTCAGGAGTTTTCGGCCATGCAACCGATGGGCGACCGAGGGGCGGTATCCGAACGCGCGGGGACAACAACCCGGTCGACGACGACGAGGTTCTCCAACCCGGGGACATTATTGGTCGCGTCAGGACAGCGCAACGCGGGGCGTATCGCTGGAGAGTCCGCGGTGGGCGGCTGGGTCTTGCGGTACTCCCGTGGACGCGCCTGCGCCGGCGCATCCGAAACAGCACCGGGCTTATCCCGCACACGCTGTACCATTTTCTCGCCGGCCTGGGTCCGTTCGACCGCATGCTCCCGGCAAGTCTTCGCCCAAGGCTGGTGCGTTTCCGCACCCGCCACCGGGCCTCTCTGAAACTGCTGATTGGCAGGCGTACGATCGGACACTACGACTTTCGTCGCAAGGAGTGGCACATCAGGCGGCCATTCCGCCTGCTAGTGGACGTGCAGGCCTTGCCTGAACAGAAACCCTAGGTCCGCAATCCCCAACCCGGATGGAGAATCCCCGCTCCGCGGCCGACCTGCTCCTCAGCTACCTGTCCGACCCAAGACCAAGGACCAGGAACCAGGAACCGGTGACTGACTGGAACGAGGTCGTCAGCACTGCTGCCTATCATGGCCTCGCTCCCCTGCTGTTCAGTCGCCTGAAGAAGAGCGAGGTGCAGGACTACGTTCCGGCAGATGCGTGGGAGCGGCTGCGGCAGGCATACTTCGCCAGCGCCAGTAGAAGCGGCCTCTTCTATCGCCGGCTCGTACCCGTGCTTCGCTGCCTGCGCGACTCCGGCATCCCGGTGATTGCCATGAAGGGAGTCTACCTCGCGGAGCAGGTCTACGGCAATCTCGCTCTCCGGCCAATGTGCGACGCCGACCTCATGGTCCCGAGAGCAGAACTGCCGAGAGCTATCGCAGCATTGTTTGACTCGGGCGGCGCCTATCAGCTGTCAGAACACTTCGACAAGTTCGACTGGGCAGTACATCACCACGCACGGCCACTCGTCGTTCGCGAATTGACCGTTGAGATTCACTGGACACTCGTCCCTCCAACCGGAGCGGTAAGAGTAGACACCGCCGGTCTCTGGGAGAGGGCTCGCCCGGTCACGATCGCCAGGGTAGAAGTGCTTGCCCTTTCCTCCGAAGACCTGATACTGCACCTCTGTCTGAGCCTGGGCCACCAGGGTTTCACCGGCCTGAAGCGCCTCTGTGATATGGCCGAGACCCTGCACCGCTTCCGTGGCGAGATCGACTGGGCTCGGGTCGTGAGCCTGGCTCACCGGTGGGGTGCATCCAAGTACGCCGGCTTGACGTTTCACTTGGCCAGAAACCTGTTGGGCGCAGCGGTGCCGGATGATGTCCTGGAGCAGTTAGTCCCCGGAGGACTTGACCGGCGCAAGCTGGAGACGGCTCAGGAGAGCATTGTCGCCCGGACCGACTGCCTCCGGTCGGGATCGATCATAGACCGGTGGGGCGCAATGTCTATGGGGGGCAAGGCTAGGCTCTCCTGGGAACGGGTCTTTCTCCCACGCGGGGAGATGGCGGTGGTTTATCCTGAGTCGCGAAAGGCAAAGCACCTCTGGCCCTACTACGCGCTGCGGCTGCGTGACGTTGTCCGTACCCTGCTCGCCCACTTGTTCCGGCGCGGGCTGCCCACGGCGCGGAGCGGCATGGAAGGTCGCAACGCCGCGCTCGCCAACTGGCTGGAAGACCGAATGACGGTCGGCGGTAAGCGCCGGACGATGAAAGAGCAACGATGAAGGAGAGTTCCCGCCCGAGGTTCGTGGATGCCGTCCAGCAAGGCCTGCGCCTGGACCGGGCGATTCGACTGGTCTGGACGAGCGCCCCAGGCTGGGCTACGTTGAATCTCCTCTTGGTCGTGGTCCAGGGTCTGTTGCCCCTTGCCGGGCTGTACCTGATGAAGAGGCTCATTGACGCGCTGCAGGCCGGCATTGCCGCGTCTGGCGGGTCCGCGTCCTTTCGGCCGGTGCTGGTCTGGGTCGTACTTGCCGCCGGGGTGGCTCTGCTCACGGCCCTCGCCCGTTCTCTGGCCGACGTGGCGGGACAGGCCCAGTCTCTGGTGCTTACCGACAAAGTGACCGACGTTCTACATAGCCAGTCGGTAGCGGTTGACCTTGAGTACTACGAGAATCCGCTCTACCACGACACACTGCAGCGAGCGCAGGGCGACGCCGCCCAACGTCCGGTGAGCATCGTCAACCGACTGGTGCAGATAGGCCAGAGCGCGATTTCTCTCGCCGGTATCGGAGGCCTGCTGTTCGCTTTCAACCCGCTGTTGGCCCTGGTTCTTGCCCTCGTGGCCCTGCCCGGCGCGCTGGTGCGGCTGGTGTATTCACGCCGGCTGTATCGCTTTGAGCAGGAGCAGACCAAGCAGGAACGGCGGGCGTGGTACTATCACTGGATGTTGACGCACTCCTACTTCGCCAAGGAGGTCCGGCTGTTCGACCTCGGGTCCCTGTTCCGGACCCGCTTCCGCGCCCTGCGGCAGCAACTGCGCGGAGGGAGGCTGGCGCTGACCAGGCGCCGCACTCTGGCTGGAGTGCTGGCCCAGTCGGTGGCCACGGTGGCCGTGTTCGGGGCTCTTGCCTACATCGCCTATCAGACCTTCAAAGGTACCGTCACCATCGGCAGCCTGGTGATGTACTACTCGGCTTTCCAGCTTGCGACCGGTTCGGTTTCGGCCATCCTCGGCGGTTTCGCCGGGCTGTACGAGGACAATCTCTTCCTCTCCAACTTCTACAAGTTCCTTGACCTGAAGCCCAGGGTAACGGCGCCGGTGAAGCCGCTGCCCTGTCCGTCGCGGATTGACAAGGGCATTGCGTTCAATGACGTCGGTTTCACCTATCCCGGGACTTCCCGCAAAGTACTGGAGGGGGTCAACCTGACCGTCGCGCCGGGGCAGGTGATTGCACTGGTCGGGGAGAACGGTTCGGGCAAGACCACGCTCGCCAAGCTCCTCTGCCGGCTGTACGACCCGGATTCGGGTGCGGTGACGGTTGACGGAGTTGACATCCGTCAGTTCGAACCGGCCAGATGGCGACGTCAGGTCAGCGTCGTTCTGCAGGACTACGTTCAGTATCAGCTACCGGTCTGGGAGAACATCTGGCTGGGCGATGCCGAGTCCGTGCCGGACCGCGAGAGGATCGTCGAGGCGGCCCGGCGCTCCGGCGTCGACCCGGTGATTCGCCGCCTTCCCCAGGGCTATGATACGCCGCTGGGCTGCTGGTTCGAGCACGGCCATGAATTGAGCGTGGGTGAGTGGCAGAAAGTGGCGCTGGCCCGGGCGTTTCTACGCGATTCGCAGATCGTGGTGCTTGATGAGCCCACCAGCTCTCTCGACCCCCTGGCCGAGGAGGAGCTGTTCAGACACTTCCGTCAGGCAATCCACGGCCGCGGTGCGGTCCTCATCAGCCACCGGTTCTCGACCGTCCAGATGGCCGACCACATCTACGTGCTGGACAAGGGCCGGGTAGTGGAACAGGGCACACACCGGCAGCTCCTGGAGACGGACGGGTTGTACGCCCGGCTCTACCTTGCCCAGGCCGCTCCCTATCATCGCAGCTAGAACCCGGATCGGGTCAGGCCGCAACCTGCAGGCGCCGGTACGAGAATAGCCGGAGTCGCGCTCCCGCGCCCCAGGTCCGTGAGTTGCCGGTTGTTTGCTGCCGCCTGCCGGCGGGACGGGTGGATTCCGGTCCCGGTCTCTTCACCTCGCCACTGGACTCAGCCCTGACCTTCTGGCGCCGCCCCCTCGTCCTCCGTCCCTTCCCTGGTCCGTACCCCGTTTGCTTTCTGCTGGCCGTGCCGGTAGTAGTGGTACTTGTAGTAATAGTAGTAGTAGCGGCCGTAGCGCCCCGTCCTCTTCACGTCGTTGACCACGAGGCCGGACAGATGCGCGCCGCCACTGAGCATGGCGGAGCCGGCGCGGTTGAGAGCGTCCAGCGTGGTCCGGTCGGCACGGACCACCATTATCGTGGTATCGGCCAGCGTGCCGATAATCGGCGTGTCGGCCGCGACCAGTACCGGCGCGGTGTCAATCACCACATAGTCGTACTCGGTTTCCAGCCGCTCCAGCAGGGCGCGGGTGGCGTTGAGCGTGAGCAGGTCGGCCGGGCTCGGCGGTATGGTACCGCAGGGCAGACAGGACAATCCGTCAAGGCCGGTCGGGAAAACGGCCTCGGCCGGGCTGACGTTCAGGACGACGAGGTCGGACAGACCCGGTTTCTTGCCGCGCTTGAACAGGGTGTGCAGTGCCGGGTGCCGCAGGTCTCCGTCAATCAGCAGGACGCGGGAGCCGGCCTGTGCCAGCACCGAAGCCAGGTTCACCGCCACGGTGGTCTTGCCTTCGCTCGGGCCGGGTGAAGTAACGGCAATCGTCCGCATCGGGCGTTCCGCGCTGGTGAACGCAAGGGCGGTGCGCAGCATGCGAAAAGCCTCGGCGCCCGATGACTCGAAATCGGTGTGGGTGATGAGGTGGGAAGTCACAGCCTCGTTCTGCTTCGTCCGGCGGCCGGCGAGTGAAAGCCGCGGTATGCTGCCGAGCACCGCGTACCCCCGGCGTTCCACTTCGTCCTGGCCGTGGATGGCGGTGTCGAGGTTTTCCGCCGCCACCACGGCGCCGACGGCCAGTACCAGGGCCAGGAGCAGCCCGGCCACAAGGCTCGACCGGACGTTCGGCCTGGTCTGGCGCGCCTGGCTGGCCCGGTCGATTATCCGCACCGAAGATATCCTTCCCACCTCCCGGATGCGCGCCTCCTCGTAGCGTTCGGACAGCAGCGAGTGGACCCGGCGACCGGTCTCCACGTCGCGGGTCAGCCGGGCCAGTTGTCGTTCGGCTTCCGGCAGGCGTTCGAGCTGGGTGTCGAAGCCGGCCAGGGCGTTCGCCAGCGCTGCCTGCCGCGCCTGGGACGAGGCCAGCCCGGTATTGAGGGTCAGGGCCGACTCGAGCAGGTCGTTCAAGTGTCCGGCCGGGTCGACAAACCCCTGCCTGGTGATGAGCTTCTGCGATTCGGTGCGGAGGCGCGCCCGGGTGCTGTCTATCTGGCGGTCCAGTACCTTGATCCGCTCCGAGTTGGGAGCGAAGCCGCGGATGAGGAGGTTGGTCTTGTCGACCTCGATCTGGTTCAGCGTGCCTTTCAGCTCGGCCACCAGCGGCGACGAGATGGCGTCGACGTCGGCCATGCTCTTTCCCTCCTCGGCGATCCGGCCCTGGACGAACGAAAGCTGGGCCTGGTTACCCTTGGCCTCGGTGAGTGTCCGCTGGTACTCGGCGGCGAGGTCGGACTGCCTCTCAATCATGGCCCGTGTCGCCTCGTCGATGCTTGTGAGCTTGTGGGCGGTCTTGAACTGGGCGAGGTCCTGTTCGGACGAATCGAGCCTGCTCCCGACCACGGCGAGCTGGTTTTCGACAAACTGCCGGATGGCCGAAACGTCGAGCCGGCTGAGTCCGAGGTCGTACTGCTCGTAGGCATCGGCGTAGGCGTTGGCGACCGAAACGGCGGCGGCGCGGGTGGGGGCGGAGGCGATGACCTCGATGATCTCGGCGTTGCGCACCGGCCGGGCCGCGACCGCGGAGCCGGAGGGCAGTGCCGAATCGGGCAGGCGTTTGGCCACACTCTCGGCCAGGCTCCGGCTCTGCAGGAGCTCGACGATGTTGGCGGTGTTCGGCCCGCTCGGCCAGAAGACGGTTCCCTCCTTGCCGAAGAGGCTGCCCTGGTTGTTGTCAGTGACCAGGATAGTCGTCCGGGCTTGAAAGACCGGGGTGGTCTTGACAATGGACAGCGTGATCATTGCCAGGACCCCGAGGAATACGCCCAGGGCCAGCCATTTCCGGCGGGTGGCCGCTTCCAGGTAGTCCTGGATTATCGTTCTGGAGTCGGTCGCCGGCGGGCCGCCCTGCAGGTCCTCATGCCGGAGTCCGGAACCGGCGTCCGCGGCCCGGCCGCCGGCATCGGGTCCCGGGTTCACGGTTGTACCTGCCTGGAAAGTATCACGGCCGTCATGGCCAGGGTGGCGACTGACGCGACCGTGGTCACGGCGTCAAGCACGTAGCGCAGGGAGTACCAGGGTGAGTTCGGGACCAGCACTACGTCTCCGGGCGAGAGCGGGATGACCTGCCCGGCTGCGAGCACCTTCTTGACGTCGATCCTCTTCTGCTTCTGGGTGGTCGCCTCGAACAGGACCAGGCGCCTCACGTCCGCGTGTTCGGTCGGGCCCCCGGCCGCGGAAAGCAGTTCCAGCAGGTCGGGGCTGCCGCCGAGGACGTATGCCCCGGGAGTCCGCACCTGACCCCAGACGTAGTACTTGAAGACCGGGGCCCGGGATCCGGCGGCTGGTTGAGCCGCAACCGGGACGGCGAGTGCCGTCAGTCCGAGGCAGACCAGCGCCGCCACGCCGCGACCGAGGAGCCGGAGCTTGCTTCCCAGGCATGAAGATACCGGGAGCAGGGATGAAGCGAAACGGGATGAAACCGGAGAGGCGGAACCGGGAAAGACGGACCGCAGGTGTTCGTGATTTGTCATTCCGTCTTCATCCTCTCCGCGGCATGCCTGGTGTCGTGCTGTTCAACATTCGTCCTCTCCGCCTTCTGCAATCGGCATTCTGACTGCGCTCTTCCGGTGTCCGTCACTCAGTCCCTCGGTCCCTTTCCTGCTCTCCGCTAGTACTTCCACTTGAACTCGCAGCGGCGGTCAAGGTGGTAGTCGGCCGTGTCGGTGTAGGGGGGATTTGCCTCCCCGAAGCTCTCCGCCGTCAGCAGCGCGGCATCGACTCCGAGCCCGACCAGGTATGCCTGGGCCGCCTCGGCGCGCCGCATCCCCAGGCCGACGTTGTACATCTCGGACGCGAGCGGACAGCAGTGACCTTCTATCAGCACGTCGGCCTTGAGTCCGGCCCTGGCCTTGGCGAGAATCGCCTCGGCATTGCGTTTCAGGATCTCGGCGTCTCCCGGACGGATGACGGACTGGTCGAGGTCGAAGTAGATGGGCAGGAGCTCGAACTTCCTTTCGCTCGGAGCCGGCCCGACCGGCACCTCGATAGGTCCCGGCGGCGGCGGCACCGGCTCGGGCGGCGGCGGGCACTCGCGGCGCCGGAACAGCCCGGCCAGCCCGGACAGGTCGTTGAACTGGTAGCTTGCTCCGACAAAGAGCCGCCCGAATCGTTCGTCTCCTTCGCTGAAAACCAAGCCCTCCATTTTGGTCCAGGCTGCCGTTGCGGTAAAGGAGCCGAAATTGGCCTTGACTCCGGCATTCAGGTCGCGGGTGCTCGCCTCGGCCACGAGCGCGACGTGAGGCAGCACGTAGATTTCCGCCCCGCCGAAGAGAGCGACCGCCCACTGATGATACCCGCCCAGCAAGAAGTCCGAGTTGAAGTACTTGCTGTGGATGGAGTACCCGACAAAGCGCCCGCGTCCCAGTCCAATGTTCAGCCGGGCAAACCTGGTCACCGGCAGGCTCGCTACCGCAAACGCGGAGAAGCTCTCATATGTCCTGACGTTCGTCTTGGACGAGTCTGTGTACTTCGTGTCCGGCCAGGCATCTGCCGTGTCGTGACCTACGGGTGAAACGTAGCCGTTGAGTCCGACGTCATAGACCCCCACTGCCAGGCCGAACCGGTCCGGCTCGCCGCCCAGTATCCGGTACTTCGCCTCCAGCACGTAATCGGAGAACGTGTAGGCAGTCAGGGCGAAGTCGAGGCGCTTGATGGGCGAGAAGCGGATATTGACGTTGGCCTCCGGGTAGTTCACGTTCTGGCTTGTCTGCACCAGCGGATAGGTCATGTCGGCGGCGAGCGCCAGCGCACCCGGAGGGAGCACATCTGCCGTCGGTGTCTCGTAGAGCAATGTCGGGCTGTTGAACTGCCTGCTCGTGGCGGCCGCGGCCCGGCCGACCCACGCCGGCGCGGCGACTAGCGCCAGCGCGGCAATGGCGCAGAGCAGAACCGGTCGCCGGTCTCTTCTGAATCCCGTCCTCGGACTACCAACTACCATGATTCCTCCCTCTTAATGGCCGAACCTCTTCTATTTGCGTACTTCCACAGTTTCCCGGGCTCTGCGCGGCACAGCCTGCGCCATCGGCGGATACTCGGACCGGCCCGAGGCGGTGGGATGACCGTTCAGGCAGGTCTCATCCGGGCGGTAGCTGCCGACCTGGCGCGTAATCTCGGCGCGGATCTGCCCGGCATCGCCGCTGCGGACAGCTTCCTCCAGCCGTCGCAGGTTGTCGAGCATCCCCGCATAGTCATGCGTCCGGGAGATGCGGGCCCGGTAGATGCGCTGGTTCACGGTCGCGGTCGTGCCTTCCTCGGCGGTCAGGAGTTCCTCGAAGAGCTTCTCTCCCGGGCGCCGGCCGGTGAAGACGATGGGGATGTCAAGTCCCGGCCGCAACCCGGCGTGGCGAATCATGGTCTCCGCCAGGTCCTTGATCCGCACCGGTCTGCCCATGTCGAGCACGAATACCTCTCCGCCCTGTCCCAGCGCCACTGCCTGCATGACCAGCAGGACCGCCTCGCTGGTGAGCATCACGTAGCGCTTCATCTCCGGGTCGGTGACGGTGACCGGCTCGCGCCGGACGATGGCGTCGCGGAAGATGGTGGTGACGCTTCCCCGGCTGTCGAGCACGTTGCCGAACCGGACCGCGAGGAAGCGGACGCCGCCGCTGTTGTTCATCGCCGTTGCCAGGGTCTCGCCGATGCGCTTGCTCGCCCCCATCACGCTGCTGGGGTTGACCGCTTTGTCGGTGGAAATGTAGACGAAACTCTCGGTCCCGTGTTCCACCGCGGCGCGGGCCACCAGGTGGCTGCCGTGGACGTTCACGCGCACCGCCTCGGCCGGGTGGAATTCGAGAATCGGGACGTGCTTGTACGCGGCGGCATGGAATACTATGTCCGGTCGGGTCTGCCCGAACGCGCGGGCGACGTCCGCTTCGCGGGTGATGTCGCCGAGGAAAGGTATCACGCGCAGTTGGGGGTGGCTCGCCCGCAGGTCTCTCTCCACGTAGAAGAGGTTCGAGTCGTCGCGCTCGAACAGCACCAGTTTTGAGGGATCGAAACGGGCCAGTTGGCGGCAGAGTTCCGACCCTATCGAACCACCGGCTCCGGTGACCATGATGCACTTGTTGCCGAAGACCTGCTCCATCTCGCCTGGGTCCACCTTCACCGGTTGCTGGCCGGTCAGTTCGTGGATGGTGAGGCGTTCCATCGCGCCGATGTCGGCCCGGTCGTCAATCAGGTCCGCCATGGATGGGATCAGCCTTACCTCCAGCCCCAACTCGTAGAGCCGCTGACAGAACTCGCCGATGGCGAACGTCGGGTCGGAGCTCAGGAATACGAAGGCGGTTTCGACGCGATGCCGGGCCACGACCTGTTCTACGTCTTCAAAGGTGCCCAGCACGGGCAGGCCCTGGCTGACCGTATTCCGATTGTGTAGTTCCGGGTCGATGAAACCCAGGAGCCGGTAGTTGAAGTGCGGTATCCTCCGCAGCGTTTCGAGCATGAAGTAGCCCCGGTGCGAGCACATCACCAGCAGCGCCCGCTTGCCTGATTTCGGGAGGACCACTTCGCCGTAGAAGCGCCGGCTGCCCCGGACCGCGATAACCCCGCAGGCGCTCAACAACCCCCAGGTGACGGCCGTCCACGGCGTCAGGCCGGCGAAGGCCCTGGCCCCGGAAAGGAGTCCGAGCAGAAGCGCGGTTGCCAGGCTCGGGGACATGACGCGGGGAACGTCAACTATGGAGAAGGTTAACCACTTCAGCTTGTAGCTTGAAAAGAGAAACCCGAGCGTGAGCTGGCAGAAGAGCGCCACCGCCGCGAACGGCAGCACGCCGTGGGTGTAGTACTTGAGACCGGAGTCGACGTGCCGGATTACGGCGACGTGACTCAGCACGCTGGCGCCGATGACCACGCCCGCGTCGGTGACGATGTAGAAGAGCGTGCGCTTCCACGTCTCCGGCTTGAGCAGTGAACAAAACCAGCCTGCGGTTTCGGGCGCTCCGGTGCCCTTCGCCCCGCCGGCATCCTTGTGCAGGTTCACAACTGCGCATTCTACCCGCTCCAAATCCTGTGTCAAGTGTCGTCTTCCGCGCTCCCAAACCCGACATTGAACCGCCAGGCCGCCAGGACCGCATACCGCATGCTGTATACCGTATACAGGCCGGCACTCTCTCTGCCTTTGTGGCAAGTCCCTGTGTCGGTTTCAGGCCTTCCCGCATCCCTTGATTCCCTTCGCCCTGCCGCTAACATACGGCTCTATGGCCAAGGTGCTCGTCACCGGCGGCTGTGGCTACATCGGCAGCCACACACTCGTCGAACTCCTCTCCGCCGGACACGAGCCGGTCTCAATTGACGACAACTCGCGTTCAAGTGAAAGCGTCCTGGACGGCGTCGAGCGAATCACCGGGAGGCGGGTCAGGAACTGCCGGGTTGACCTGCGCGGCGGCGCTTTGACCGGCGACGTCTTCCGTGAGCACCGCGACGCCGTCGCCGTCATCCACTTTGCCGCCTACAAGACAGTGCCCGAGTCGGTAGCGAAGCCGCTGCTCTACTATGACAACAACGTCAATTCCCTGCTCAACGTGCTCCGGAGCACCGACGAATCCGGCATCCCTGGTTTCATCTTCTCTTCTTCCTGCTCGGTCTACGGCAACTCGCGGCAGTTGCCGGTTACGGAAGAGACGCCCTTCGGCGAGGCCGAATGCCCGTACGCCCGGACCAAGCAGATAGGGGAGCAGGTCATCTCGGACTTCGCGCGGGTGAGCCGGACGGGATTCGTTTCGCTCCGCTACTTCAACCCGGTCGGCGCGCACCTATCCGGTGAGATCGGCGAGGTGCCCTATGGGGAGCCCGACAACCTGGTGCCCAGGATCACCCGGACAGCCGTGGGCGAGCTGCCGGAGTTGGTGGTCCACGGCCAGGACTACGATACGCGGGACGGCACCTGTATCCGCGACTACGTCCACGTCTCCGACATCGCCCGGGCCCACGTGCTCGCAATCGAATACCTGACGAAGTCGCCAATCGCCGATAGCCATTCGCCAATCGCGATGAACCTCGGTTCCGGGACCGGAACCACGGTCCTGGAAGCAATCACCGCCTTTGAGCGGGCGACGGGCAGCAAACTGAACTACCGGGTCGGGCCAAGGCGTCCGGGCGACGCCTCGGCGGTCTTCTCCGACAATCGCAAGGCCGGGGAGATTCTCGCTTGGCGGCCGGAACTCGGGATAGGAGAGATGATGAGTACAGCATGGCGGTGGCAGCAGAGGCTTTCGGGTCGTAGAGGCAGGCCATGAAAGGCATTGTCCTTGCCGGCGGCCTGGGCACCAGGATGCTGCCCCTGACGCGGATAACCAACAAGCATCTCCTTCCGGTTTTCGACCAGCCCATGGTCTACTACCCCATCCGCAAACTGGTGCAGGCCGGAATTCAGGACATCATGATTGTCACCGGGGGCAGCAGCGCCGGTGACTTCCTGCGCCTTTTGCGCAACGGTAAGGACTTCGGGCTGCAGCGCCTCCACTACGTCTACCAGGAAGGCGAAGGCGGGATTGCCGAGGCCCTCGGTTTGGCCCGGGGTTTCGCCGAGGACGACCGGATCGTGGTCATCCTGGGGGACAACATCTTCGAGGACGACATCTCGCCCTTCGTCAGGTCGTTCGCCGCCCAGCGCGAAGGCGCGAGGATTCTGCTCAAGGCAGTTGACGACCCGAACCGGTTCGGCGTGGCCGAACTGAGCGGCGACCGGGTCGTCGGAATCGAGGAGAAGCCGGCCCGCCCGAAGTCGAACCTCGCCGTTACCGGGATTTACATGTATGACGCGTCCGTTTTCGAGGTAATCGAGTCCTGCAAGCCGTCGGCGAGGGGAGAACTCGAGATAACCGATGTGAACAACGCCTACATCCGGAAGGGAACGATGTCCTTCGACCTGCTCAAGGGCTGGTGGACCGATGCCGGGACTTTCGAGTCGCTCTGCCGCGCCACGATGCTGGTGCGTGCCGGCAAAGTCGAGTCCAAGGTTGAGGTGGGGCCAAAGTCCACGGGCTAGGGACGATATGCCGCAGGAGAGGATAACAGCCCCAGCCTCGACCTCAGCCTCTTCCTTCCCCGGAGTGCGGGTCGAGCTGCTTGCCCCGGCGACCGACTCGCGCGGGTGGCTGGTGGAGCTCTTTCGCACGGACGTTCTGGAGGCAGCCGGGTTGGGAGCGGCTCGGCCGGTGATGGCCTACCTGTCGATGACCCGGCCGGGCGTCGCGCGCGGGCCGCACGAGCACGCGGACCAGACTGATTTCTTCGCCTTCACCGGGCCGGCGGATTTCGAGGTGACTATCTGGGACAACCGGACCGGATCGCCGACATTCGGCCGGCGTGAGACGCTCGTGTTGGGTGCGAGCCGGCCGGCCACGCTTATCGTACCCCCGGGTGTGGTCCATGCCTATCGCAACATCGGCAAGACCGAAGGCTGGGTGCTCAACTTCCCTAACCGGCTGTACAGGGGGGAGGGCCGGCAGGAACCCGTGGACGAAACCCGCCACGAGGACGACCCGGCAGGCCGGTTCAGGCTGGAAGAGAGCTGAAGGTGGCTGCCGCGGGCAGGTCTGGTCTCAGGGGCGCGTTCTCATTCATCTTCGTCTGGGTGGTTCTGTTCCTGGGGTTCTCGAATGTCTGGACGGCAGTCGGCAAAGAAGTTTTCCAGGGGCAACTCCGTCACAGCGATGCCCGCGTCGTTGCCCGGCTGGTCCGGTCCCGCCAGAGCGGCCTGCTCTCCGAGGGAGGATTCCTCGGATACGGGAAAACAGTCGACGTTTCTCTCAGTCCGGAGCGGCTGTTCGCTCTCCAGTACCAGGCCTACGTGAACCAGGATAGTTTCAGCTCTTACTACCCGTACATGTCTCAGAATGCGGGCCAGGGATTCTTCTTCGCCGTTCTCGACCGCATCCTGGCCCTGCCGTCGGACGTCAAACTGCGCCTCTTCTCCGCGCTTACGGCGCTGCTCTCCTCGGCCGCTATCGCCGCCATCACGCTCTGGTTTGCCCGGGAGCTGGGCGTCACGGCCGGGCTGTTCGTCCTCGGCTCCGTCATCTTCTCGCAGTGGCTGACGGTCTTCGGTCACAGCCTCTTCTGGTCTCTCTGGGCCTTCTATCTTCCGATGCTGGCAATGACCTTCTCTCTTGAGCGTAGCAAGGGTGGTGGACTCCCCGGCCTCTCAGTCCTGGTGTTTCTCTCGGTCCTGCTGAAATGCCTGTTCAACGGATACGAGTTCATCACTACCACTCTCGTCATGATGCTCGTCCCCCTGGTCTACTACACCTTCGCTGCAGGGTGGGGCGGAAGAACGGCGTTGAAGCTTGGTCTCGTGGCCGCAGCCTCGGCCGGGGCGGCGGTGCTCGCAAGCGCCGTGCTGCTCTGCCTCCAGTTCTCCGTCGCCGACGGAGGATTCGACGATGGAGTCCGGCATATCCTGTACTGCCTGGCAAAGCGGACGTACGGCAACCCGGCAGCCTTCCTCGGCGACAACGCCGCCGGCCTACGAGCAGGCCTGATTCCCGTACTCCTGCAGTACATCACCGGCATCTACTTCGACGGCCGCAGCTTCCTCAACGCGCCGGACACCCGTGCGGCCTGGCTGTTGCTGAACGTCCGGTACCTGCACCTGGTTGTCGCGGCCCTGGCGGCCTCGGTTTTCGTCTATGTCGCGGGTCGCCGGACCGGGCCGGGCGGGCTCCGGCGGAAGGAGAGCGCCTTGCTGCCGGCCACATGGTTTTCGCTCCTGGCCCCGCTCTCCTGGTTCGTGGTCTTCAAGGCGCACGCAGCCCTGCACCTGCACCTGGACTTCATCGTCTGGCAGATGCCCTTCACCCTCTACGCGGCCGCCCTGTGCGGGGTCGCCGCAAGAACCTTGATTCGGCCAGTTCTGCATCGTTCCGACACGTCAGTCCCCTGCGGTTAATGGCGCACCGACTGACAATTGTGAAAGGACTATACTGATGCGACTACTAGTCACCGGCGGCTGCGGGTTCATAGGTTCGAACTTCGTCCGGAACCGGCTGGAGAAGACCGGAGATACGGTCGTCAACCTGGACGCGCTCACCTATGCCGGCAACCGGGCGAACCTGCAGGTGTTCGAGGCCGACTCCCGGTACCGTTTCGTCCACGGCCGCATCGAGGACCCGGCCGCGGTGAAGCAGGCGATTGCCGGCGTCGAGGCCGTGGTCCATTTCGCCGCGGAGAGCCACGTGGACCGTTCGATTGACGATGCGGCGCCGTTCATCAATACCAACGTACTCGGCACGCAGGTGATGCTTGACGCTGCCCGCCGGGCCGGCGTCAGGCGCTTCGTCCACGTTTCGACCGACGAAGTCTACGGAGCGCTCGGCCGGGAGGGCAGGTTCACGGAAGAGACGCCCCTGCATCCCCGCTCACCCTATGCTGCGTCCAAGGCGGCCGGCGACCTGCTGGCGCAGGCATACTGGGAGACCCATCACCTGCCGGTGATGGTGGTGCGCCCGTCGAACAACTACGGCCCGTACCAGTTCCCGGAGAAACTGATACCGGTCATGGTAACGAACCTCGTCGAAGGCCGAAAGGTCCCGGTCTATGGCCGGGGCGAGAACGTCCGTGACTGGCTGCACGTGGAGGACTGCTGCCGGGGAATCGAGATCGTGCTCGACCGCGGGCAACCGGGCGAGGCCTACAACATCGGCGGCGAATCGGAGCGGCACAACATCGATGTCGTCAGGCAGGTCGTCAGCCTGATGGGGCTGGCGGAACAGGCTGAGGCCAAGGTACAGGTTAAGGCAGGAGGGGAGACTTCGGTTCCAGCCTCCACCTCCACCTCAACCTGCTCTGACTCCTGGCTCGAATTCGTACCGGATCGGCCGGGCCACGACTTCCGCTACGCGCTCGACAACACGAAGATCCGGCGCGAACTCAACTGGCGGCCCGAGACGAAGTTCGAGGACGGCCTGAGCCGGACCGTGGACTGGTATCGCGGGCATCCCGACTGGTGGCGGCCGCTCAAAGAGCGGCTGTCGCGCGAGAGCCGGGGATTCTGGACGAACCTCTCGCCGACCCAAGGCTAGGAACCAGGAACCATCTCGAGTCCCTACTCCCGAGTAGCCTGCGCTCTACCCCAAGGGGTTTCTGGAACGCTGCCGCGTCTGCCCGACTATCAATCTCTGTCTCCGGTGTCCGGCGCGATGGACAAGCTGGTCGAATACTTCTGCCGGGTCGCGCATGCAAGGACAGAGGTGCTGGGGCACGAGCAAGGCAGCGGACGGGAGACTGAAGACGAGAGGATGAGGAAGAGGTCAAGGTCTAGGTCAAGGCTGAAACCCAGGTTGAGGCAAGAGTTGATGTCGAGAAGGAGGAGTTAGCATGGAAGGAATGGACAAGAGAGAGTGGAGTACACCCATGCTGAGGGTCCTTGTGAGGTTGCGAGCCGAAGAAGTTGTTCTCACTGGCTGCAAGTACGTGACAGGCACAGGACCAGGTGTGGTCTTCGGCGACTGCTGTACAGTTTCTTGCTCTTGTCCTTGTCTAGGACATCGCTGTTCACGAACCCAACTACCGTTAGGTACGTGAATGACGGAGAGCTGAACGAAGGGCCAACGTGGCTTGGCAGTTCATTGCGGAACGTCAGCCTGACGCGGAAAAAGGAGGCGCTGATCTCGCCGCCGTTGGCGACGCGTACCTTCCGCTTCTCCAGCGGGCGTTCGTGTCGAAGTCCCAAGGCCCCTCTTACCTCTGAGGCAAAGACGCAGCAAGAGGCCCCGGAGTCAACGAGCGCCTGGAACGGAAACGGCCCCTTCCCAAGTTGAGACTGAAGATCTACCCAGACAAGTGGCATGATATTGTAGGGGGGATTCTCCCGCGTCGACTTGTAGTAGCCGTTGATAGGCTCCACGAGCCCTGATGCCATCGTGGAGCGTACTAGGCCGGTACGTGCACGTACCCGATGTCGCTATGCCCTGATTTCTTCGCGGCGTCTATCACATTACGCAGCAGGTGTCCCTTGGTGACGACAACCCTGTTCGTGCGGTCGACTGCGACCCACAAGCCAGCGTTGGTGCCGAATCCCGATATCATCACTACCGGCAGGGCAGGCTTGCGTTTCTTGACTTCCTCGAGCACGGTCAGGCCATCTATGTCCGGCAACTGATAGTCGAGCAGGACCAGGCTCAA
>VGIR01000058.1 GCA_016867815.1 candidate division WOR-3 bacterium
GCATGAGTCAGTGACTCCTTTCATCCGAAGACCAGATTGTCAGGGGAAACCGCACTAACTATTAGACGTTGTCAGACACCGAAGGATGCGTCAAAAGGCACGAATCAGCTGGTTTTTAGACAAGCTCCACTTCCCCATTTTCAGCATGAAGCGTGTCAAGAGTAGTTGGTTTGGGGCCACGTTGGCTCTAGTCTCCTGATTCTCCTCAGACAGCTCGGTATGGTAGGCCAGTGAACACACTCGCTAGCGGTGAGCAGAAGCCGGGCTACTACAACCTGACCTAGAACCGGCAGGACGCCAATGGGCGCTCTTGTGCTTGTGGCATCTACTTCTGTACTCTCGCCGCCGCGGGAATCGAGGAGGCGGTCTCGGGCATCCGACATTTGACAGTTGCCGCTTTCGCACTATCCTACACGCGCAATGCCTAGGAAAGCCAGACGCACCCCGCCAAACGCACCTCGCCGGAAAGTGAGAGCGGTGGCGGTCAAGGACAAGCCGCATAGCGACGAGGCAGCTACGACGACTACCCGGCCGAAGTCAGAAGCCAGAAACCGGAGGCCAGAGGCGAGAGGGCCGGGCGAAGTCAGGAGCCGGAAGCCAAAAGCCAAAGGCCAAAACCAGGACACCAGGGTCAGGGCGAAGGCAGAAGGCAGAAGTCAGAAGGCAGAGGTCAGAAGTGCAGACGCGAGGAAGCCAGGGACGGGCCGAGACCTTCTGATTGTTGAGTCGCCGACCAAGGCGCGGACGATCGGCAGGCTGCTCGCCGGGAAGATGCACGTGCTCTCTTCCCGGGGACACATAGCCGACCTGCCCAAGTCCCGTCTCGGCGTGGATGTGGGGCACGAGTTTGCGCCGGAGTACATCCGCATCCGGGGCAAGGCGCCGGTCATCAATGAGCTCAAGGCGGCAGCCCGGACGGCAAAGTCGATCTTCATAGCGACTGACCCGGACCGCGAAGGCGAGGCGATCGCCTATTCGGTGGCGTTTGAGATTGGAGGGACCGGAGACGGGCGACCGGAGACCGGCGTACCTGTCAAGCGGGTGCTGATTTTCGAGATTACGCCCAAGGGCCTGAAAGAGGCCATGGCCGCGCCGGGCGAGATCGACATGAAGAAGGTCGATTCGCACCGGGCGCGGCGCGTGCTCGACCGGCTGGTCGGCTACCAGGTGTCCCCGCTGCTCTGGAAGATCGTGCGCGGCGGGTTGTCCGCGGGCAGGGTGCAGACCGTGGCCCTGCGCATGCTCGTCGACCGGGAGCGTGAGATACAGGCGTTCAAGCCCGAGGAGTTCTGGACCATCAAGGCGCTGTTCGAGAAGAACAGCGATAGAGGGATAGAGGGAGTAAGGGAGAGAGTGGCGGAACCGGGCGGGGGAGCGACATTCGAGGCGCAGCTGGCCAAGATCGGGGGCGAGGACTGCAAGATCAGGAGCGCGGCCGAGATGGAGGCGGTGAAGCAGGGCTGCGCCGCGGCCCGGTTCGCGGTGGCGGAGGTGAAGACGCGCGACCGGGCGCGGAGACCGCTGCCGCCTTTCATCACCGCGACGATGCAGCAGGACGCGGTGCAGCGGCTGAGTTTCCCGGCCCGCAAGGCGATGTCGGTGGCGCAGCAGCTCTTCGAGGGTATCGACATGGAGAAGGAGACCGCGGGCCTCATCACCTATCCGCGCACCGATTCGTTCCGCGTCGCCGACACCTTCGTGCGCGATACGCGCCAATTCGTCGCCGACAGCTTCGGCCCGGAGTTCCTGCCGGAGAAGCCGCGGCACTACCCGGACAAGAAGGGAGCGCAGGGCGCACACGAAGCGATCCGGCCCACCCGGATCGAGCGCACGCCGGACTCGGTGAAGCGATTTCTCACCCCGGAGCAGTTCCGGCTCTACGACCTGATCTACCGCCGTTTCCTGGCCAGCCAGATGGCCGACGCGGTCTATTCCCTGGTGGAGGCGCAGATCATAGGAAAGGCCGAACGCCGAACGACGAACGCCGAAGGGCAGAACGCCGGACTGGAGAGTGGAGAGTATCTGTTCAAGGCCGAGGCCCTGAAGTGCAAGTTCAGCGGCTTCGAGCGCATCTACGGCGAACCGGAGAAAGAGAAGACGCTGCCCGCGCTCGCCCCGGCTGAGCCGCTGGCGATGAAAGAGTTCCGGCCCGAGCAGAAGTTCACTCAGCCGCCCGCGCGCTACACCGAGGCGACGCTCATCAAGCGGCTGGAGACGAACTCCATCGGCCGCCCGTCGACCTACGCGACCATCGTTTCGACCCTGTTCGACCGGACCTACGCGGAGCGGCGCGAGGGAAGGTTGTTCCCGACCGAGCTCGGAACCATAGTCTGCGACGTGCTGGTGCCGCGGTTCTCGGACATCTTCGAGCTCGGGTTCACCCGCGAGATGGAGAAGGAGCTCGACCTGGTGGAAGAGGGGGCGGAGAAGTGGCAGGAGGTCATCGGGCGGTTCTACAGACCTTTCAAGCAGGACCTGGACAAGGTTGCCGATGGCGCGGCCGACATCAAGCAGGACCTGAGCCGCGAGCTGGAAGAGAAGTGTCCCGAATGCGGCGCGAACCTGGCCGAACGCTGGGGCCGGTTCGGCAAGTTCATCGCCTGCTCGACCTACCCGCAGTGTAAGTACATTAAGAAAGAGAAGCCGAAGCTGCTCGACGAGAAGTGCCCGCAGTGCGGCAAGCCGCTGGTCGAGCGGTCGGGACGGTTCGGGCCGTTCAAGGCCTGCTCCGGGTATCCCGAGTGCCGGTACATCAAGAAGGAAGAGCCCGGCCCGGATCTGAAGCCGGGCGAGCCGTGTCCGCGGTGCGGCAAGCCTCTGGCCGAGAAGCGCGGCCGGTTCGGAGTGTTCGTGGCCTGCACCGGGTATCCTGACTGCAGGTTCATGGTCCGCGGCAAACGGCCGGAGCCGAAGGTCCTGGAGGAGAAGTGCCCGCAGTGCGGTAAGAACCTGGTCGAGCGCAAGGGCAGGTTCGGACCCTTCATTGCCTGTCCCGGGTATCCGAAGTGCAAGTACATCAAGAAGGAGAAGGGGAAAGGGGAAATGAACAAGGCAGTGCAGACGGAAGAAGCATGAAGGCGGCGCGGAATGGGTCGTACTGGCAGCTTCGGTTGATGCCGGGCGAGGAGATTGTCGAGACGATAGCCGGTTTTGTTTGCAGCCACCGCATCAAGTCCGGGTTCCTGACGGGAATCGGCGCGGCTGAGGATATCGTCCTGGGCTGTTTCGACCCCAAGACCAAGGTCTATCACAAACGGACGTTCAAGGGCGACAATGAGGTCGCCGCCATCGTCGGCAATGTGGCATGGGTGGGCAAGAACCCGGTCTGCCACATTCACGCCGTAATCAGCCGCCCCAATCTCACGACCTATGCCGGCCACCTCTTTTCCGGGACGGTGACGGTCACGTTGGAGGTGGCTCTGGTCCCCGGAACCCGCCGTCTTGCCCGCAAACCGGACCCGCTTTCCGGCCTGAACCTGCTCACCCTGCCGTAGCGGACAGGACGCCGGGGTTCAAGGGGTCTGGGTTTCAGGTTCCGGACATCCGATCGTGGTACGTCCGTCGAAATCCGAGTCATCCGTGTTCACCAGTGTCCATCAGTGGTTGCTTTGTGCCGAGTCCGGAATTCCGAATTCTGGTATCTGCATTCTGGTTTCTGGATTCTCCCCGCCCTTGTGATTCCCCCGCCTGAATTGACTTCAGCGGGCTTATTGATACACTGCAGAGCTGGTAGTGCGGCCATGCAGTTGCCGACAACTGCCGGCCGTGGAGGCCGAATCCTTAAGGAGGAATCTGATGGCGCTGATAGACGATGTTAAGAACATCATAGTCGAGCAGTTGCACGTGACGCCGGAGAAAGTCACCGACACGGCTAACTTCGTTGACGACCTGGGCGCGGACTCGCTCGACATCGTCGAGCTGGTCATGGCGTTCGAGGAGAAGTTCGGAGTCGAGATACCGGACGAGGACTCACAACAGCTGGTGACCGTCGGCAAGGCTGCCGAGTACCTGCAGAAGAAACTGGCCGAAAAGAAGTAGCCGCGACCCCAACCCAACCGCCGATGAGCACCCAGAGCGGTCGACGACGGGTAGTTGTTACCGGGATGGGCGTGGTCACGCCCGTCGGCAACGACGTACCGACATTCTGGCAAAGCATCCTCGCCGGTAAGAGCGGAGCGGCCCGGCTCGCGTCCTTTGACACCGCCGACCTCGAGGTGCAGATCGGGGCCGAGGTCAAGGGGTTCGACGCCACCCAGCGCCTGGACCCGAAGCTGGTGAAGCGGACCGACCGGTTCGCCCAGTTCGCGCTCTGGGCAGCGGACGAGGCGGTCCGCGATGCGAAGATCGACTTCGAGCAAGAAGACCGGAGCCGGGTCGGAGTTGTCACCGGCAGCGGCATGGGCGGCATCCAAGTCTGGGAGACCCAGTTTGCCCAATTCCTGCAGAAAGGCCCGCGGCGCGTGTCGCCGCTGCTCGTGCCGATGATGATTCCCGACATGGCCTGTGGCCAGATCGCGATCGCCTACGGTCTGCGCGGCCCGAATTACGACACAACGTCCGCCTGCGCGTCGGCCGCGCATGCTACCGGCTGTGCCTTCCGTCACATCATGCACGGCGACGCCGACATGATGGTCGCTGGCGGCAGCGAGGCCGCGATTACCCGGTTCACCATCGCAGGCTTCAGCAACATGGGTGCGCTCTCCAAGCGAAACTCGGAGCCGGAGCTTGCCTCCCGGCCGTACGATCGGGACCGCGACGGGTTCGTGATGGGCGAGGGCGGAGGTATCTTCGTACTCGAAGAACTGGAACACGCCCGCCGGCGCGGAGCGCCGATCCACTGCGAACTGGCCGGGTTCGGCGCGACCGCCGACGCCTACCACATTACCGCGCCGGACCCGGATGCGCTGGGCGCGGTCGCCGTGATGCGCGAGGCGCTCGCCGACGCGGGACTGCGGCCCGAGGATATCGACTACGTCAACGGCCACGGCACTTCGACGCCGCTCAACGACGCCTCTGAAGTCAAGGCGATTCTCGAGGTGTTCGGCGCCCACGCGGCCAAGCTCGCGGTCAATTCGACCAAGTCGATGATCGGACACGGCCTCGGTGCGGCCGGGGCGATGGAGCTGGCGGCGATGGTCCTGCAGGTGAAGAACCAGCGCGTCCACCCCACCGTCAACCATACGGCCCCGGACGACGGCGTGGGACTCGACTTCGTCAAGGGCGAGGCGCGGGACTGCTCAATCCGGGCCGCCCTGTCCAATTCGTTCGGGTTCGGCGGACACAACGCCTGCCTGCTCGTGAAGGCCTGGCAGTGAACATAGCGGTCTGTATCAAGCAGGTCCCGTCCACGGAGACCAAGATACGGGTCAACACCTCGACCGGCTTCGTGGATACCACCGAGATCGAGTGGGTCGTCAATCCCTTCGACGAGTACGCGATGGAGACGGCCTTGCGCACCAAAGAGAAAGCCGGCTCCGGTACCATCACCGCCATCGCGCTTGGCCCGGAGCGGGTGAAGACCGCGCTCCGGACGGCGCTGGCGATGGGGGCGGACAGCGCCCTGCAGCTCACCGCGCCGGAGTTCGGCGGCCTCGACGCCCTGGCTGTGGGACGTCTCCTGGCCGCGGCCGTGAAGCGCCAGCCATTTGACCTCGTCCTTTGCGGCAAGCAGGCGGTGGACGACGACCTCGCCGCCGTGCCACCGGCAGTCGCCCACTTCCTCCAGATTCCGCACGTCTCGGTGGTCGCCGAGGTGATCGCGGACCCCGTCGCCGGCACCATCGTTGCCCGGCGCGAGATCGAGGGCGCGACCGAGGTGGTCAATGCCTCGCTTCCCTGTCTCCTGACGCTGCAGAAGGGCGCGTACGAACCGCGCTACCCGACCCTGAAGGGAATGATGGCGGCAAAGAAGAAAGAGATACCGGTGCTGGGCCCAACCGAGCTGGGGATCGATCCAGCCGTGCTCACCCGGCGCATCGAGCCCATCGAAGACCGCCTGCCGCCCGGCCGCAAGCCGGGACGAGTGCTCGAAGGCACGCCCGAGGAAGTCGTGCCCGAACTGGTGAGGTTGCTGCACGAAGAAGCGAAGGTCCTCTAACTGGAGATAACCCTCAATGTTTGACAGGAAGCTCTCGCAGGAACGGCTGCTCGTGGGAATCGGCGGCAACATGGGCTCCGGCAAGTCGACCGTCGCCAGCGAACTTAGGCGATACGGCGCGAAGATCATCGACGCGGACGAGATGGGCTGGTCGGTACTCGCCAAGGGCACCGCTGAGTACCACCAACTCGTCAAGACGTTCGGCCGCGGCATCCTGACTAAGACCGGTAACATCGACCGCCGCGCTCTCGGCAAGCTGTCCTTTGCCAGCAAGGCAAGCCTGGCCAAGCTGAACGCAATCGTCCACCCGGCTCTGCTCGACCGGGTCCGCAAGGAGATCGACCGGAACCGCAAGGGCCTGGTCGTGGTCGACGCGGCGCTCCTCTTCGTCTGGGGCATGGACAAGGAAGTTGACGTCGCCATCCTGGTGACTGCCGCCGACCGCCTGAAGATCAAGCGGCAGGTAGACGCCGGCATGAAGGAAGAAGACGTCGTCGCGCGCCTCAAACTCCAGCCGCCCGATGCGAAGATCTGGCGCCGTGCCGACTTCGTGCTCGAGAACAAAGGCTCGTTCGCAGAACTCCGGCGCAAGTGCCGCGCGCTCTGGAACTTCTTCTACAGCGCGAAGTTCCAGGCGTTCAAAGTGGCGCGCGAGCGCTAGCGGCCGGCGAGAGCCCGCCCGCCGGCGGCCATGAAACTCAGCCAGGTTCCCCTGAAAGATATCGAGTGCGCCGGCCCGGTGATGCGGGCGAGCACGCCATACATACTCGAATACGACGAAGTCTCCTCGCTGGCCAAGGACCTCTTCGAAACCTATCGCGCCAAGATCAACCCGGCCGCAACCGGGCTGGGCCCGCGACAGCGGGAGTCGAATGCCGAGAGCTACGCCCTGCTGGGCAGCGAAGGCGAGCTGGGGCGTGTCCACGTGGTCTACGACCTCGACGAAACCCGGCTGGCTATCGAGCTCAACGAGGACGAGGCCGACAAGTTCTACCGACTGATGCGCGACCAGCGCATCGTCACTCCGGACCTCGGGCTCATCCGGCGGGTGATGTCGGGAAACATGGCCGAGACCGTCGCCGCCGCGCTCTGGCAGATCGGGGCAATCAAGGTCACGCTCGGCGACCTGCGACCGCTGTTCAAGGTCGACGAGGGACGGAACTACAGCCCCATATACATCGACGTCAAGGGGCTCGCGAGCTACCCGGCCGTTAACGACTTCGTGCTGTCGTCGGCAGCGCTGCTGGTGCGCAACCTCGAGTTCGACGTCGTCTGCGGCATCGAGTCCGGGTCGATCGCCATCGCCGCGGTGCTGGCCCAGAAGCTCTCGAAGCCGATGTTCTACGCCCGCCGCGTGCGTCGCTATCCTGAGGCCAGTCCGTTTGAAGGCATCAGGAGCCACGAGCTCTTCCGCAAGCGGGTGCTGCTCGTGGACGACACGCTGGTCCACGGCTGGACCAAGACCCGCGTCATCCGGGAAATCCGGGAGTGGGGCGGCCGGGTCGAGGCCTGCTTCGTCATTTTCGACCGGCAGCAGCAGGGCAGCTCGGACCTCGAGCAGGCCGGCGTGAAACTCGACTCGCTCACCAACCGCGACGCGGCTCTCTCCGCCAAGATACCGCGCGAGATCAGCTTCCTGACCGACGAGGAGTACGCCGAGGTGACGCGCTACTTCGCGGACCCGGGCGCGTGGCATACGACGCGCGGTCTCTCCTTCCACGAACCCTCGCCGCTCGACTGACGCGGCCGGACGGGTAGTTGCCGGCCCGGCGCGTGTTTCCGCTGCGCCGCCCGCCTTGACAGCGCGCCGCCGCCAGCCCATTATGTAGCAGAGGAAACCGTGCCGGTCATGACCCAGGAAATCGAAGCGCCTACCTGTGGAGGGAACCATGTTCTGGAACTACAACTGTCCTGAATGCGGCAAGCCGACATCGGTCGACTGGTCGCGGCGCGAAGGCGAAGCGCTCTGCCGTCGCTGCGCCAAGACCCACTACCCGCCGACGCCGCACGAAGACCACTACGCCTATGTGGACGAACTGAAATGGCCGCCGGAACTGGAGGCAGCGGTGCTGACAATCCGCGGCGCAGTCTGCGCTGTGCCGGGCTGCTACGGAGAACACACGACGCTGGTGTTCCGCAAGCCGGTTACGGACGGCGGCCAGACCTCGGTAGACAACCTCACGCCGGTATGCGCGCGGCACGCTGTTTCGAAAGGCAGCCGGGCCTGGGACGAGTGGATTGTCGAGGCCCGCGAGGAGCTGGCTGCCCAGAAGAAGGCAACGCCCACGTTTGAAGTCACGATTACCAAGCATGACCCGAAGCCGGAAGTGGCGGTAGTCGAGGCCGTTGCCCCGGCCGGGGCGATGCTGCCCCTCGCCGCCATGCGGATGCCGCGCCCGGCCAAGACGGCAGGCCCCGGCATGCCCCTGACCGAGATCAGGCTGGCGGTGCCGTTCCTGCGCGGGCCGACCGGCAAGATAGCGTTCAGCTACGACTGGGAGATGAAGAAGAGCGGCAAGTGCCAGGTCTTTCTCCTGGCCTGGCCGCGCGGCGACGAACCGGATATCTCACTCGTCGGCAGTCCCAAGTACCACGGGGCGCAAATGACGAAGGACCACCTCGGCGTCACGGATGAGAAGGGCAGCAACGAGATAGAACTGAGACTACCCGACGCGCCGGGCGGCCGCTGGACCGCAGCCGTGGCGGTGCTTGACTCCGGCTGCGACTTCCAGTTCACCGAGTTCGCGCTGGCGGCGACGAGATAGGGCGGGAGAATCTCAGGCTGCGAGGATTCTAGGGGTCCAGTGCACGGACACGGGAATCCTTGATTCCCTGACCCCTTGAACCCTGGGCGGCAAACAACGCCCGGACCTCGGCGCTGATGTTCTCCGCCGGCACTTCGCTCTGACTGCCGGTCTCCAGGTCTTTCAGCGAGTAGATTCCCTTGGCTAATTCGTCCGGCCCGATGACGATGCAGCAGGCAGCCGCGGCCGCATCGGCCGACTTGAACTGCCCCTTGACCTTGCGGGCGTCGTAGTCGACCTGGGCGGCGATGCCGTCCGACCGCAGACGGTCGGCAAGCTGCTCCGCGGCCGCGATCTCGGTCTCGGTCAGCCAGACGACGAAAGCCAGCCTGCGGCGCGCCGGGGCCGGAGTGGCCGGCGAGACGAGCATCGTACGCTCCAACCCGATGGCCACGCCCACGCCCGGCGTTGGCGGTCCGCCGAACTCCTCGACCAGGTAGTCGTAGCGCCCGCCGCCGCCCAGGCTGTCCTGCGCGCCGAGCGACGCCGAGATGTACTCGAAGACGGTCCGGCTGTAGTAGTCGAGGCCGCGCACGAGCCGATCGTTCGTTTCGTAACTCAGGCCGCGCCGAGTCAGGTCGGCCTGGACCTGCTCGAAGTGGGTCTGGCATGCCGGGCAGAGGTACTGCCGCGGCGTGGGCGCATCCTTGACCGTCTGCCGGCAGGTCTCGACCTTACAGTCGAAGACGCGCAGCGGGTTGCGGTCGATGCGCAGCTTGCAGTCGTCGCAGAGCAAGTCCTGGCGCTCGAGCAGGTACCGGCGGAGCGCGTCGCGGTGCGTCGGGCGGCACTCACGGCAGCCGATGGAGTTCACCTGCGTCGTGCAGTCGCGGATGCCCAGCCGGGCGAAGAAGATGTTGCCGAAAGCGATGATCTCGGCGTCGGTCAGCGGACTGGCCTCGCCCAGCGCCTCGATGCCTACCTGGCCGAACTCCCGGAAACGACCCTTCTGCGGGCGACCGTAGCGGAAGCACGGGCCGACGTAGTAGAGCCGATAAGGCAGTCGCAGCCGGTTCTCGAGAACCGCACGCACCACGCCCGGCGTACCCTCGGCCCGCAATGTCAGGTCTCTGCCGCCACGGTCCCGGAACGTATAGTTTTCCTTGGTGACGATGTCCGAGGTGGTGCCGGATGACTTCTCAAACACGGCGGCGTGCTCGAAAGTCGGCGTGATTATCTCGCGGTAGCCGTAGGTCTCGGCCATCCGCCGGAACGTCTCCTCGACCTGGCGCCGGCGCTCCGAATCCGGCGGCACGAAATCCTGCGTGCCTTTGGGGCGTGATTGCTTCAGGCCAGACATAGCCTCAGGCCCAGGCTTGAATGAAGAAGCACGAATTCCGAGTGAGACTCGAAGGGAGGGCAATCACGAGTGGCAGCACTCGGCCTTCGGACTTCGAGTTTCTCTCACTTCGCGAGCCGGGTAGATAGCTCGAATGCCGCCAGGCCGAGGAAGATGCCGGAGATGTTGGCCAGCAGGTCGACCATGTCGAACTGACGGCCGGGGATGCGCCGCTGGAGAAATTCGAGGCCGACGGCCACCGGTCCGGTCACGAGCAGAGAAATCCACGGTGCTGCTGCCTGGGCTGCTATGCCCATCACGGTGAAGAGCGACGTGTGTATCACCTTGTCGTACCCGCCTTCGACCAGCTGCGGGCCACGCCGAAAGGGAAAGGTCAGCGTGAAACAGGTGAGCGCAGTCCAGCACACCAGGAACGTCCAAGCCCGGACTCCCCGCCGCTTGTACATCGGTCCGTTACCTGGCCTCGCCGCGGATGATCTCCTTCACGCGCATCAACCGCGTCTGGTCGCCGCGCTCGGCCTCGGCCAGCTTCAGGTTGATGAACTTCACCGTCTCCTCGATGTTCGGTATCAGCACGTACTCGAGCGCATTGACGCGGCGGCGGGTCCGCTCCATCTCCTCGGCCAGCAGTTCCAGGCTCTTCTCTTTCTCAGCCAGGATCAGCAGCGGACCAAGCAGTTCATCAAAGTCCTCCAGCGCGAAGTCCATCTCACCGGAGGTGGTGGCGAAGCCGTAGCAGCGCGTCTTGCCGGAAATCTCTTTGTGGAACACCGGAACCTTCACGTTCATGATGTTCTTGGTCGTCACCGACACCGACACCTTCTTGGAAGGCAACATCACCGCCTCGTCCAGTGCCTCAGTGCCGAAGGACGCGCGGGCGATGGCGAACCGGCCGAGGATCCTCGCCATCCCGCTCTCGACCTTCTGCCGGTGGGTGCGGATCTCCGCCACCAGGGCGAGGATGATGCGCATCAGCTCTTCCTGCTTGTCCTTCAGCAGCTTGTGGCCGCGCCGGGCCACGGCCAGCCGCTTCTTCAAGCGGAGGAGCTGCATCCGGGTAGCGCCGACAGCGAGTCTCATGGAGGCGTGATTCTATTCCCCGTGCTTGAGGAAGTCAAGGAAGGCCCGTCCGGTAGCCCATCGCGCCAGCCCCAGGTGGGGTGGGAGGAGACAGGGACCGGTGATCCGGGGAGAGGGTTTGCCGCGCTCACGGCGCGGAGATCACCCGCCTCAGGTTGACGGCGGAGTCTGCTCGGAGGGGAACTCGTCCTGGGGCTGTGATCTGGGGGAGCGACCGGCGTAGGAGAGGTAGAGGACGAACGCGGCAACGACCGCCACTACCAACACCCATATCGTACCTGACTTGTTCTTCATAGGCAGTGTAAGATTCTAGGACGAGCTGTACATTCTGTCAACCAGGCGGCAGCGTGGCCGAGCCGGGCGTAGCCGGCAAGAGGACGGGGACGGTTCGCCACAGAGGGCACCAAGGTACGAAGAGAGCCAGCCGAGGGCGGACCTTGATAGACAAAGATGTGGCTCCGGACGGCCTCAGGTGCAGCTGCGAGCTAGCGCGGTTCGAAGAACGCCTTGCCCCGGAATTCCACCTGCTTGATTCGGCGGCTGCGCAGCAGGCGATGCAGGGCCGCTTCGATCTCGCGCGGCGCGACACCCAGCGAGCAGACCAGGTCCAGTTGCGTTACCGGCCGACCCTGAACCGTCGCGAGAATCGCCTCGTCCGGCCGGTCTGAGACTTGGGACTTTCGACTCTGGACTTTCGACTTCGTCTCTCCTATGACGTCCGTGTTCGGGCCAAACAGGCACTGGATCTGTTCGAGGTCGTCAGATGACATCGGCCTCGCGGACTTCTCGGCGGGCGGCCGCACGACCGTGTTGAGCTGGACCCGGTCCGGCTTTATCTCCCACGCCGCCTTGCGCAGGGCCACGACGTGCTCGACCGAGTCGTTGACGTCTTTCACGAGCATTATCTCCAGCCAGATCTTGCCGCGATAGCCGCGGCGGAAGAGCTTCAGCCCCTCGATGATGTCCGCTATCTTCAGGTCGCGGTGGTTGCGGTCGACCCGGGCGAAGTTGCGCTGGTCGGCGGCGTCGAGCGAAGGCACCACCAGGTCGGCGGCATAGAGGTCGCGCCGGACCTGCGGGTCGGTGAGCAGGGTCGAGTTGGTGATGACCGCGACGGGAATGGCGAACTCACGCTTGAGCCGGCGGATGATGCGGCCGATGTCTCGGTTGAGGGTGGGTTCGCCTTCGCCCGAAAACGTGAGAAAAGAGACGGGCTCGCGGGTTCCCGGGTCCCGGGGTTCTGGTTTCCGAGCCCGAACCCCTGAACCCCCGATCCCTTGACCACTTTCCCGGATGGCGGTGCGGACGGCGGAGAGGATGTCGTTGATTGGGAAGAAGGAGCGGCGGTCGTACGTTTTCCTGGGGGTCTTGCCGCACTGGCAGTAGACGCAGTCGAGGGTGCAGGTCTTGAACGGGATGATGTTGATGCCGAGCGAGAGGCCGAGGCGGCGGCTCGGAACAGGACCGTAGACGAAGCTGTGTTCCACGGGGGAATTCCTAATACCTGATTCCCAATGACCAACGAATCCACATTGGCTGAATGCGGAAACCCGCCTGCAGTTGGTCATTCACTAGGAATTGGCAATTGGTCATTCGGGTTTCCCGGCCAGGAGGCCGGGCAAGTGCGCTTTGAGGTAGTCCAGGCCCTGCTCGGTGCTCGAGAATACGCCTTCGAGCTGCAAGTCCTCCAGTTCCTGCAGGATGACTTTGAAGACCGGGCCGGGCTTGAGGCCGAGCGCAATCAGCTCGTTGCCGGTGACGAAGCGCTTCACTTTCAGCTTCGCGGCTTCGGCACGGCGCTGGTCGATCATGCGCGCGATTGTGTCTTCCAGGTGCCCGGTGCGGCCGGCAGTGGCCCAGCCGTCGGCAAAGCAGAGGATCATCATGCCGAACGCGTCTTCGCCCAGGTCGCGGAAGAACCGGCGCACGGCCCTGTCGGTCAGGTCCGGGGCGGTGGCGAGCAGGTGCAGCCGCATGTGCTCGGCCACCAGGGTCGAGAGCATGGCGGTCTGGGCGCGGGAGAGGCGGAGCCGGTCGCGCCCGATTCTGGCGGCAGCGCGAGCTCCCAGGCTGTCGTGACCGTAGAAATGGGTTTCGCCCTGGACGTTGATGAAACGGGTTTCCGGTTTGGCCGTATCGTGGAGCAGGCCGGCGAGTTTGAGGAGGGCGCGGCGGTAGGGAAGGGACGAGGGAGGAGAGTGGAGGGAGGAGTCAGGAGCGGGAGTCGGGAGTGGAGAGTCGGGAGTTGAAGGAGCGGACGCGGGAACATGGGGACGCTGGGACACGGTGTCCGCCGGAGTGTCCGACTTCTGACTTCCGACATCTGACTTCTCGCCACCGACTTCGGCCGGTGCTTCGGAGACTCCCCATTTGTCGAAGTACGCGGTCCACTCCAGGTCGAAGCGATGGAAGTAGGAGTCGTCGGTGACGATTTCCTCGATCTTGTAGTAGGTCCGCAGCGAGTGCTCGCGCAGGTCCTCGTCAGCGAGCAGCGGTACGAGCTCGGGGAGGATGTCCTGCAGCCGGCCGAGGTCGAAGAGCTTGCGCATGTAGGTGTAGGAGCCGGGGCACTCCATTATCCGGAGCAGTTCCGCGCCGATGCGCTCGGGCGCGGTATTCTTGAGCGTGACCAGGCGGCCGAGGTCGAATACCGATTCATCGATGCGGAAGTCGAGTTCGAGGGCGATGCGGATGGCGCGGAGCAGGCGGAGCGGGTCGAGTTTGAGCGAGTCCGGGGTGACGGGCCGGAGCAGGCGCTCGGTGATGTCTCTGCGGCCGGCGACGATATCCAGGATGTCGCCGACGCCGTCCGGCAGGATTTCCACGGCCAGGGCGTTGGCAGTGAAGTCACGGCGACGGATGTCATCCTCGAATCTCTTGTTCCCGAAGCCGTTGAAGTCGAAGGTCAGGTCTCGGTAGTAGACGACCCGGGCTTCGTCGTCCGGCTCCGAGAGGACCACCAGGCTGCCGTGAACCTTGCGGGCAAAGGCGGAGGCGAACTCGAGACCCGACCCCGACACCGCGAAGTCAAAGTCGGTCGGCTCGCGGCCAAGCAGGATATCCCGAATCGTGCCGCCGACGAGGAACAGTCTCCGCGCGCCTTTGAGTTCGAGCAGGCGTTCGTACGGCCGGCCAAGGGCGCGCAGCGTCCGTTCAATCACTTCTTGCACGTTGAGGCTGAGGATAGCGTCGGGCGAGGCGGGCGTCAAATGACGGACGCTCCGCGCGGGAACGCGGAGCGCCCGGTCTCAGGCCAGAAGTTCTAGCGAGAGGTAACCGTGAACTTCGCCACCCGGCTGGCCCCGGAGGCTGAGAACGTGACGTAGTAGGCGCCCGCAGTCAGCCTGCGGCCGCGACCATCGAGCAGGGGCCAGGCAATCGTCTGGTTCGCGCCGGCAGATACGGCCAGGCGCGCGACGACCCGGCCGCCGCGGTCGAGGATGCGGACGCGGGCGGCAGACCGCGGGTTGTCGATGCGCAGGACGAGGTGGCTGGATACGACCGTCTGTTCCAGCCGGAACGAGGCCGGAACCCGGCGGCCTTCGGTTTCCGCTACCCCCGCGCCGTCAGAGGTGAGCACGGTTACCGTGTTCGGTCCGCCTGTTGTCGCGCCCTGGTGACCGGCGAGGTACAATTTGACCTGGCCTACGCCAGGATCGGGTGCGGTCCAAGTGAAGGTTCCCGACGCCTGGCCCGCGGTCGTGAAGTGGACGCCGTTGGTCTCGCCGCTGACGCTGTATACCGCGGTATTGGTACCAGCGGTGATTGCGCCCGCATTGGTCGGACCGGAACCGGCTCGGACCGAGGCATTGAAGTTGTCGATTGACGAACCGCCGTTATGCGCGACGGTGATGACGTAGGCTTGGCCCGGCGTGTAGCTGGTGGGGAATCCGCCGACCGTGATGGTGCCGCCCGTTGAACCGTGGCAGAAACCGGCACAGGTGCCGGTGGTTCCCGGCGCGCCGGAGTAGCCGGTGAACGACGCCGACGCAAGGCAGAGAGATGCGGCGGCGAAGAGGGCAAGGACCGTGTTCAGTCTCATACGTACGCCTCCTTAAACGCTGTCATCTAGTACCGGTGCAGCCCCCACTTGAGGAGGTTGATGCCGATAAACGTGAACATCATTATAGCGAAGGCAAGGCCAAAGCAAATCCCGGAGGTGGCCCGGGACGGGCGGCGGCCGCCGAGATGGACGTAGAGCATCATCACCGTCCAGGTCAGAAGCGCCCAGGACTCTTTCGGGTCCCAGTTCCAGTACGTGCCCCAGGAGCTGTCGGCCCACATGGCGCCGGTCAGGATGCCGGCGCCGAGCAGCACCAACCCGGCCAGCGCCAGCCGGTGCGGCAGTGTCGGGTTCAGGTCGAGCGTGCGGTCGAAAAGGTGGGCAATGCACCAGGCGAGGCCGGCCGTGAAGCAACCATAGCCACCGAAGGCCACAATGATATGGAACGCGAACCATGGGCTGTTGAGGATCGGGTTCATTCCGCCGCCCGGATGGAATCCGAACGGCATCAACGCCCCGACCAGCAGCACCGCGCTTATGGCGTCGGCTCCAAGCTTGGCCGAGTGTTGCCGGGTCGCGAGATAGACGATAAGGCCTGTCACTTGGACGGCCAGCGCGAACAGGGCCATCGACTCGAACCGCGACGCGAACGGCAGGAAGCCTACGGAGATAGTGCGCGCCACCGTGAAGGCGAGCTGCAGACACAGCCCGACGGCCGAGGCGACCACGCTCGCTACGGACAGCCGCCCAGGCTGCGGCCTGCCCCGCGCGATTCCGGCCGCAACCGCGGCAGAGGTGTAGCCGGCAAGAGCGACGTAGAGCGGGACCGGGCCACTCACTGCTTCTCCCTTCGGAACAGCGGCGGCAGGAGCCCGAGCAGCACGAGTCCGAATCCGATGAAGACGAGAGAACGGTACCGGACGTCGTTCAGGACGAGAATCGCGCCGGGGTTGGCGGCGAATGTCGCGGACATGAGCTTCAGTACCTGGCCCCGGACCTCGGCGCTCTCTCCGATACCGAGCCAGCGCTGCTCGTTGTCGAGCATCAGCCCGACGCGCCCGGCCTCAGCGTCGTAGCCGAAGCTCCAGAGGTGGATGCCGGGTGAGGGTTCGGTGACCTGGTTATGCAGCAACAGGTACTCGGTTTCACCGAGCGCGATCTCGTACTCGTGGAGGAATCCCGGGGCCGCGATCTGCGAGAGGAGCACCTGTCTGCCGGCCAGGCCGAGCGGGTGGTTGTGGGTCACGGGCACGGATCTTCCTTCCGCAGCCGTGACCCAGGCGACGGGAGCGGGCCGGAACGCCTTGGCGCCGATCGATGTCAGTGAGTCCAGAGCAAGTGGTTCCGGCAGGTCCTCGACCCGGCGCAGGCTGCGGCTCAGGGCGAAGTTGCTTGCCCCGGCGCCCTGTTCGAGGAAGAGGTAGCCGCTGTGAGCACTCCTCTGGTTGACGGCGACGCCGAGCAGCGCTATCACGAGACCAGCGTGCTTGATAACGCTCGGCCAGGCACGGCGCGATACGGCGATGGCCGCCGCCAACAGACTGCCGAGGGCCACGATACCGGTCCCGATCAGAAACAGGGGTGACCCGACCAGCTTCTGCACCGGCTCGGGCCCGAACAGGCTGCCCATGGCGGCGGCTAAAACCAGCGCCGAGGCGAGCAATGGCCCGCCCCGACGCAAGAGATGAACCGGCAAGCCTACTTCAATACCAGCTTGCGCACCAGCCGCTCTCCGCTGCTCTGGAGAACGACCAGATAGGTGCCGGCGGCCAGCCGCCTGCCCTCGCGGTCAAGCGGACGCCAGTCAATCGGTTGTCCAGATTTCGGCACGCCGATCCTCGCCACCAGCCTGCCGCCCCGGTCTACGACTCGCAGCGACGCGCGAGAACCTGCCGGTAGCGAGAACTGGATGCCGACCAGACCGGAAGCAACCGTCGGCTCCAACCTCAGCGCCAGGCCCAAATGACGCTGCGTCTCCTCGCTGACCCCGGTCATCGGCGACGAGGTCAGAATGACGGTCGTGTTGGGACCGTTCTTGCCACCCTGGATCCCGGCCATATAGAGTTTCACGTCGCCGACCGCCGTGTCAGGCGCCTGCCAGGAGAACGTGCACGAGTCCCTGTTGCTGCTCGACAGGTGCACGCCATTCGATTCACTGCCGGCGTTGTAGGTTGCGGTCTGGTAGCCGGCAGTGATGGTGCCGGCATTGGTCGAGCCGGTGCCGACACGGACCGAGGCGTTAAAGTTGGAAATCGAACTGCCGCTCTGTTTGAAGACACTGATCACGTAGCTCTGGCCCAGCTCGTAGGCCACGGGGAACCCGACCACCTGGATGGTTCCCGTGCCCGAGCCGTGGCATGAACCAGCGCAGGTCCCACCGGTTCCCGGCGCGCCGGAGTAGCCGGTGTAGCCGGGTTCGGCGACGGCGATGGCGGCGGCCAGTATCAGTCCGGTCGCAAGATGGAGTCTGTTCACAACTACCTCCGTTTGCCGGGCCCGCGACAGAGGCGGACGCGGCGGATTGTGCGCCTCGACCTGGGGAAGGCCTGATTGTAGGCGAAGGCCGGTTCGAGGTCAAGTCCGCGGCGTGACCCTGAAGTGACCCTGATTCCGAGGTTGATTGCCACGAAGATCAGGATGAAACGGACTTGAGTCATGCCGCACCCATCTGTTTCGTGTCTTTCGTGGCGCAATATCGGTTCTGGGGCGTGACCGGGCTTCTTTCCGGGCCGTCGGGTTCGTGGTTTGGACGCTGCCCTGCCGGCGGACACACCCTCCCCCCGTCGATAGTTTTGACGGCGTCAAGTGGCTGACGTACTCACCAGGGTGAGATGAAACAGCGCTGCAGGCAGAGGCGGATACAAGAGGGGACGGCGTGCGTCCGCCCTCCGTGACGGGTTGACGGCCTCCGTCGCGGCGACTCTTGATTTCGCCGGAGGGGGGAGTAGCTTTCAGTCTCAACCGAATAACCGGAGGACTTGTTGAATTTTCAGGTATTTGCCAAGGAGAATTGCGAACTTTGCAGGAAGGCCCAGGACGTGCTGAGCCGGGCCGGCGTCGCACCTGAAGTCAGGTACGTCGAAGGGTCCGCGGCCACACCCGAGAATCTGGCCGACTTTGCATGGTATGACTGGACCGATACACCGCCACTGGTGGTCGCCAGCGACGGGGAGAAGATCCTCGGTCGCTGGGTTGCCGCCGACATCAAGACCGCTTGGCTGCCCGAGGTCAAACGCTGGCTGGCCGAACACCAGCCGGCCTGAACCGAATCCACTTCGCGGCAGCCGAACAGCTAGGAGGTAAGAATGAGCCATGATCACGCCAAGGAAGAAGGCAATCTGGACCCGGTATGCGGGATGACGGTGACTAAGGAAGAGGCGGCATGCAGCTACGACCATAAGGGGAAGACGTATTACTTCTGCGCGGAGAGCTGCAAGGACGATTTTGCCGCCAGCCCGGACAAGTACCTAAGACCGTAGCGCTTATCACAGCGGCGGCGACGCGGTTGCGCCGCCGCTGCCCTTTGCTGGCTGTCTTGCGTGCCGGCCGGCGCGAATGCTCCTTGGGGCCGCTCAAGCTGACCCTGGCCGGTGGCCGACTCGGGTTCCGCGAGCACCGCGGCCAACGGCTGGCGGCCCCGCGGATGAGACTGAGCGGGGAATAGACCGCCAGGCAAGTCCGGAGTCTGAACCGCACGCAACCCCGGCCGCAGTCTCCGCGGCTGTCCGGGCCACAAGCGGCCGGGCTCAGTGGAGAGGAACCCGGACTGCAAACCGGCAGATTGCGTCCCCTGCTCTCCGGCACACAAGCCCCCGAACTCCTGTTCACTCTCCTCCCCGGACAAAGGATGAAGGACTTTCCGGGACTACGTCCGCGACTGTCTGAGGAACGATGTACGATGCAACGATCCGAACGGTGTCCCGAACGACGTGGGGAGTGCAGGGGTCATTTCGTCAGCTTCAAGCCTAACGCCTCAAGCCTCAAGCACATAGGCCCGAAAACCGGCCTCCGCGCAATTACACAACGTTGTAGAATTCCCGGTCAGCAAACAGCAGAACCGGGCCTCCTCCCGGTCGCAGCTTCGGTATGCCTGCGGGCCGGCAGTCGGGTTACGCGCGCTTCTGAATCAGCCGAGCCGCAACTCAGGGATCTCTTGTTGTGTCACCGGAACTTGACATCGCTCTGAAAATGGGGAAGTGGAGCTTGTCTAAAAACCAGCTGATTCGTGCCTTTTGA
>VGIR01000059.1 GCA_016867815.1 candidate division WOR-3 bacterium
TCACAGCGGTTCTCCTTTCATAACATTCAAACAACCCAGATGCTACCATCCGGGCAGGGGAACCGCTACTGATTTTCAACTAAGACAGGGACATCCTCGCGAGAAGTCAGAAGCCAGAGGCTAGAGGTCAGAGGTAAGAACGGATGCGGGGCGGGAAGGGGAATCCCACGGACTCTACAGCGCTGTAGGATGGCGCTGGAGGCGGTCTCTGGGCCTATGTGCTTGAGACCTGAGGCGTTAGGCTCGAAGCTGACGAAATGACACCCGCACCTTGGGGAGTACCCCCCGCATCGTTTGTATCGTTGTGTCGTACATCGTTCCGCAAGCAGTCTCGGAAGTTGTCTCGGGGAGTCCCTGGTCCTTTGTCCGGGGAGGAAAGTGAACAGGAGTTCGGGGGCTTGTGTGCCGGAGAGCAGGGGATGCAATTCGCCGGTCTGCTCTACGGGTTGTTTCCCATTGAGTCCGGGCGCTTGCGGCCCGCACAGCCGCCGAGACGGCAGTCAGGACTGCGTCGGGGTCGGTTTCCAGACTTGTCTGCTGGTCTGTTTCCCGTTCAGTCTCATCCGCCGGCCTGCCAATCCTGGTGAATCGGCTGCGGTGTGTGACGTGAGCCGCACCATGCTCCACAGCAGCGCAACCTCGTCTATATGTGGTGGTCCGGCCGTTCCCGGCCACAATCCTGCCGGGGAGTGGACAGCCCACCGGCCGCCTGGTGGGCAGCTTCCGCCGATGAAGCTTGGCACGCGACAACCCATAGAACTGCGGGAGCTTGTCCGCAAGAATCGACGCGAGCAACGAACCGAGCAACAACTGGAGCAACGACTTGAGCATCTTCGCGAGCAACGCGTGGTGCAACGCCGTAAGCAACTCCGGATGCATGTCGCGACGCAGCTCAGGATTCAGCCACCGACTCAACCGCCGACGCGACGCACCAAGCAGCTAATGATGCAGTTGCCGGTGCTTCGACCTATGCTTCGCCGCATGCTTCGCGAGACGCATCGTAGCGCGAGGCGCGGTGACCGAAATGCGCTTCGGCAGAACCTCGACGGGCGGCAGGTTGGCTGTCGTAATCTAGAGGATTCTGGCGGCGAGATCGTGCGTGGAGGAATAGAGGGAAGGGACCAAGTCAAAAGGCAAGAGTCAAAAGGCAAAAGCCAACACCACGAGCGGACTAGAGGATCCGAGCCGAAAGGTCGTGAGTAGAGGAATAGAGGGAAGGAACCAAGTCAAGAGGCAAGAGTCAAAAGGCATAAGCCAAAACCACGAGCGGACTAGAGGACCCGAGCCGAAAGGTCGTGAGTGGACGAAGACGTAACCAGGGCGCGGACGAAGAGGCCGGGGCGGACGTTGCGGCCGAAGAGTTTGACCACGCCGTCGATCTCAGGCGCATCCCACTCGGTGCGTCCGACGCACCGAGAGTTCTCAGTCTTCAGTTCCCAGTTCTCAGTGACGGCAGACACTCCGGCACCTTTACCGTGCCCGCTTGGTGTCTTGGTGTCTTGGTGGTGAAACTCCGGGTCCTGAGTCGAGGCGTCGATCAGCACGGTCAGTTCGCGGCCGACGAGCTTCTTGAGATTCGCCCGCGAGATGGCAGCCTGCGCGAGCATCAGGCGGCGGACGCGTTCTTTCTTCACGGCAGGGGAGACCTGGCCGGGGAGGCGCGCGGCTTTGGTGCCGGACTCGGGCGAGTAGGCGTAGCAGGAGAGGCGGTCGAACCTGGCGGCGCGGACGAAGGCAAGCAGTTCCTCGAAGTCTCGGGCGGTCTCGCCCGGCAGGCCGACGATGATGGTGGTGCGGATGTGCATTTCCGGAATCGCCCGCAGGGATTCGAGCTGCACTTCGACGTCCTGCCGCGTGTAGTGGCGATTCATCTTCTCCAGCAGGTGGTCGGCCGTGTGCTGGACGGGCAGGTCGATGTACCGGCAGAGCTTCGGGTTGCTGGCAAACTGGTCCATTACATCCTCGGTGATGTGCGCGGGATGAGTGTACATCAGCCGCAGCCAGCGGATACCGTCGATTCGCCCCAGTTCCCCGAGCAACCGAGCGAGTTGAGGTCTGCCGTGTGAGTCCCCGTTGACGGGGATTGAACCACCAAGACACCAAGCGGACGTTCGCACTGGAGCACTAGACAACTGGGGCACTCGAGCACTCCCTCTTCGTGTCTTTGTGTCTTGGTGGTGAACTCCTTTCCGGAAATCCGTGCCGTAGAGGGTCGTGTCCTGAGCCACGAGTATCAGCTCTTTGACTCCGGTGCGGGCAAGGTCGCGCGCTTCGGCGATGATGTCGCGCATCGGGCGCGAACGGAACGGGCCGCGGATGTCCGGAATCATGCAGTAGGAGCAGCGGTTGTCGCAGCCGTCGGCGATCTTGAGATAGGCGAAGTGGCGGGGAGTGGAAAGGACGCGGGGCGCAGCTGAACAATGAGCGCTGAACGCTGAACGATGAACGCGGTCCGAAGGGGACGAGGCATTGTAGATTGAAGACTGCAGATTGGAGATTGCAGATTTGCCGGAGCCTGATGCTTGAAGCTTGCGGCTTGAGGAGGAGTCGGGAAGGGAGGAGGGAGGAGAGAGGAGGTCAGAAATGCGGCCCATGTCGCGGAGCGGGACCCAGAGGTCGACTGCGGGGAACTTCTTCTTGAGGCTCTCGCCGTAGCGCTCTACCAGGCAGCCGGCCACGACCACCGTCGGATACCCGGATGAGCGACCAACCACGGATGAACACGGATTGACACAGATGGTCTTGTCGGAAACATCTGCCCTGTTATCCGTGTCAATCGGTGGTTCTCTCTGCCCGTTTGGGGGCTCGGAGCTTCCTTGCTTGAGCTTGAGCGCTTCTCGAATGGCGGCTTCGGATTCGCGGACGGCGGATTGGAGAAAGGCGCAGGTGGTGATAACGACGAGGTCAGCGGAGCGCGGTTCAGTTGTAAGGGTGTAGCCGGCTTCGGTCAGCGAGCCGAGGACGTGCTCGGAGTCAACCTGGTTCTTGGGACAACCGAGGAAGACGAGGCACGCAGAGCCGGAATTCCGAATGCCCAATTACTAATTCCTAATCAATGACCGACGCTGAAGGGAGCACGTGCTCCTCGCCCGTGACATTCCTGAGTTCGTTGGTCATTAGGAATTGGCAATTGGTCATTCCTCAACCTTGCCTTCGACCCGCATCATCTTGCCGGTGGCTTCAGCCACGAGCTCACCCGATTCATCGAGCAGCCTGGCCTCAGTGAACAGGAGTTTGCCCTTTTCGCCGGTGACGCGGCCGACGCCTCTGAGCGGGCTACCGGTTTTGACCGGCCTGCGGTAGCGTACCGTCATCTCTGCAGTGACGCAGTTGCGGCCGGCATTGGTGCAGGCCCAGGCAAGGAGTTCGTCGAGGATGGTCGCGACGATGCCGCCGTGGGCGATGCCCTGCCAGCCGGCAAAGTGCTCGGGAAGAACGTAGTCGAGTTCAACGCCGTCGGGTGTCTTCTTGACGACGAGCTGCAGGCCCCGCGGGTTGTCTTTGCCGCAGGCGAAGCAGCGGCCGGAATCCTTAAGCACCGAGGAGAATTACCGAACGTCCAATACCTAATTCCTAATGAGAAGTGAGCGGCTTCAGCATACGAGAGCGGTCATTGGGAATTGGCAATTGGGAATTGGTTATTTCTCAACGGTTACGCCTTTGGGCGGTTTGAACTTGAAGAGCGCCGGGTCGAGCTTGGGATTCCAGTCCTGATTGTAGAAGCTGAAGTGGAGCTTCTGGCCCATCCCGTCGCGGAATGAGAAACCGTCTATCTGGGTGCCGGTTTCGTTCAGTTCGAGCACGAGATCGCCCATGGCCGACATATCGCCATCCGGGCAGACCTTCACGACATATATGCCGGAGGAGTCCTTGGCGACCTCGACCGTAGAAGTGGAGTCGAGAATCGGCTCGAGAAAGGCCATGATCGGCGCGACGCCCCCAGGCGGTCGTTTTATCGCGCGCCCGAACTCGGGAAGATACGCCCACACGTTGACGCCGTCCGAAACGAAGAGCTGCTTCTGACCCTCGGTGACCTCCAGGCGGTAGCGGTCAGGTAGTGAGATGGCGAACCTGCCTTCGAACTGGGTGCAGGTACCCTCCTTCTCGCTGCAGATGTTCTCGGTGAAGAGGCCGGATAGAGTCTTGAGTCCAAGGTAGGTAGAGCGCAGGTTCACCCAGATGGGATGGTCGGACGCTGCCGCCAGACAGAGGCAGCAGACGAGAAGGAGAGTAATTCGTCGCATGTACTAGGATATTCTCCGGTACGGCGAAGTCAAACCCGACACCGGCGGCGGTGAAGTCACGCATGAGATACAACCGAGGGACGCCGCGTATTCTTGACGCTTGCGGTTTTTGGGCTATATTTCACTGCCCGCGGCGGCAGCTGCCGGCGTGGACACGCCGACATAGCTCAGTTGGCAGAGCAGTGGTTTTGTAAACCACAGGTCGGGGGTTCGAATCCCTCTGTCGGCTGACTATTGTCTCGTTCGCGGACGGGTACCCGAGTGGTCAAAGGGGGCAGACTGTAAATCTGCTGGCAATTGCCTACGGAGGTTCAAATCCTTCCCCGTCCATACTGACCGAATCGGTTCTTGCTGCACCGGTTCGGCGGTTCTCCGCACCCCAGTTGGCTGCGGATGTCTGACAATCGTCGGTCCGTCTGTGCGGTTTTCTAGCGCGGGCGTGGTGTAGTGGTAGCACAACAGCCTTCCAAGCTGTTTGCGTGGGTTCGACTCCCATCGCCCGCTCTGCCGGACAGACGTCAAGACCGGGGCAGCTTTTGCCGCTGTCGAAGCACTGCGGTAAAGTTGCTTGGCACAAAAGGTTAGGCCCGGAGCGTAACGCACTCACCGGGCTGATAAACTGAGCGCCAGGACGGCCGCCGCGGCCGTCGGGCGGCGTTCGCATTTAGTTATTGACACGGCGTAGGTTATCCATATAATACCCTGCACCGGTCTCGCCCATGTAGCTCAGTCGGTAGAGCACTTCCTTGGTAAGGAAGAGGTCGCCGGTTCAATTCCGGCCGTGGGCTCATTGTTGTCTAGCCTTGAAGAGGCTATAGTTCACTGAGAACCAGCAGCTAAGTCCGACAGGAGGAACGGCCAAATGGCGAAGGAAAAATTTTCGCGAACCAAGCCGCACGTCAACGTCGGCACCATTGGTCACGTTGACCACGGAAAGACGACGCTGACAGCGGCGATCACCAGGGTCCTGGAGAAGAAGGGCCTGGCGAAGTACAAGAGCTACGATGACATCGCGAAGGCCTCGGAGTCGCAGGGCCGCCGCGATGACACCAAGATCCTGACCATCGCGGTCGCGCACGTCGAGTACGAGTCGGACAAGCGGCACTACGCACACATCGACTGCCCGGGCCACGCCGACTACATCAAGAACATGATCACCGGCGCGGCACAGATGGACGGCGCCATCCTGGTGGTTTCGGCCGCTGACGGCCCGATGCCGCAGACGACCGAGCACGTGCTGCTGGCCACTCAGGTGAACGTCCCGGCGATGGTCGTGTTCCTCAACAAGGTAGACCTCGTCGACGACCCGGACCTGATTGACCTGGTGGAGCTGGAAATCCGTGACATCCTCACCAAGTACGGATTCCCCGGCGACAAGACACCGATTATCCGGGGCAGTGCGATCAAGGCGATAAGCGCTGATGAAGGACCGGACTTCGATGCCATTCTCAAGCTGGTCGAGGCCCTCGATTCGTTCATACCGGAACCGGTGCGAATCACCGACAAGCCCTTCCTCATGCCGATCGAGGACATCTTCTCGATCACCGGACGCGGTACGGTCGTGACCGGTCGAGTTGACCGGGGCCTGCTCAAGGCCGGCGAGGAAGTGGAAATCCTCGGTTTCGGGAAGCACGACAAGGTCGTCGTGACGAGCGTGGAGATGTTCCGCAAGATCCTCGAAGACGCGCGGGCCGGCGACAACGTCGGGCTGCTGCTGCGGGGTGTTGCCAAGGAAGACGTTGAGCGCGGCATGGTCATCGCCAAGCCCGGTTCCATCAAGCCGCACAAGAAGTTCAAGGGCGAGGTGTACATTTTGACCAAGGAGGAGGGCGGACGTCACACTCCGTTCTTCCCCGGTTACCGGCCGCAGTTCTACATCCGGACCACCGACGTCACCGGTAGCTGCACGCTGCCTGCGGGCGTCGAAATGGTGATGCCGGGCGACCACGTGACCATGGACATCGAGCTCATCAGCGAAGTGGCGCTGGAGCAGAACTCCAAGTTCGCCATCCGTGAGGGCGGCCGCACGGTCGGCGCCGGCACGGTCATCCAGATAGTCGAGTAACCGGGCGAGATGCGCAACTTCGTCACACTGGCGTGCCCCGAGTGCAAGAACCGGAACTATCACACGACGAAGAACAAGAAGAAGACCGAGCGCTTCGAAGCGAAGAAGTTCTGTCCTTCGTGCCGGAAGCACACGATGCACAAGGAGGTCAAATAGGCCAGTAGCTCTAACGGCAGAGCGGCGGACTCCAAATCCGTAGGTTGGGGGTTCAAATCCCTCCTGGCCTGTAGATTAACATGAAAGACCTTATCAAGCGGGTAAGAAACTACCTGGCCGATGTCTGGGCCGAGATGAAGAAGGTGTCGTGGGTGCAGCGTAAGGAGCTGCTGACCACGACGCTGGTGGTTATCCTCTTCTCGACCGTGCTGGCCCTCTTCATCGGCGTGGTCGACTTCGTTTTCTCGCGGCTTCTGGGGATAGTCCTCAGGTAGCCGGCCGGCTGAACATGAAGTTCTACGTCGTCCACACCTACACCGGCCGTGAGAAGCGGGTGAAGGAACTGCTGGAGAAGGCGATCGAACGCCTGAACCAGCCCGGCCTTTTCGGCCGCGTCATAATGCCGGCTGAGAAGGTCGCACGGGTGCGGAAGTCGAAGATTGTCGCCGAGGAGCGACGATTGTATCCGGGATACATCGTGGTGGAGATGGAACTGAATGAACAGACGCTGTCGCTCATTACGTCCATTCCCGGAGTTACCCACCTGCTGGGGACGAAGTTGGAGCCCATGGCCTTGTCCGAGGAGGAAGTGACGGCCATGCTCGAGCAGATCGAGCGGGGACGCGACCAGGCCGAGCCCGAGGCCCCGTTTGAGAAGGGTGAGAATGTCAAAGTGGCCAAAGGACCGTTCGCCGGGTTCACAGGAACGGTCGATGAGCTCTTCGCCGAACGCCGACGGGTGAAGGTCATCGTCACGATTTTCGGTCGGCCCACACCGATTGATCTGGACTTCCTTGACGTCCAGCCAATCTGAGTTTAGGAGGAGCGAGTAATGGTTAAGAAGGTTGCGGCGGTCGTGAGACTCCAGATCCCGGCCGGCCAGGCAACCGCGGCACCGCCGGTCGGCCCGGCCCTGGGCCAGCACGGAGTGAACATTGCGGAGTTCATCAAGTCCTTCAATGAGGCAACCCGCAAGGAGACTCCCGGCATGGTGATCCCGGTCGTCCTGACCGTCTACTCGGATCGGAAGTTCACGTTCGTCACCAAGACCCCACCCGCGTCCGTACTCCTAAAGCAGGCGGCCGGCCTGGCCAAAGGCTCGGGAGAGCCCAACCGGGCGACGGTCGGCACGGTCAGCCGCAAGGCGGTCCGGGAGATTGCGGAACGGAAGATGCGTGACTTGAACGCGGCGGACGTCGAAGCCGCCATGAAGATTATCGAAGGCACGGCCCGCGCTATGGGCATGAAGGTGGCGGAATCATGAGGCGGCACAGCAAGCGGTTCCGTTCGCTGACCGAGAAACTTGAGCACCAGCAGCTACATCCACTGACCGAGGCGGTACAGTTGGTCAAGGAGAAGGCCACAGCCAAGTTTGACGAATCGGTCGACATCGCCATCAAGCTGGGGATCGACCCGAAGAAGACCGACCAGCTCGTTTCGGGCACGGTCTCCCTGCCCAACGGTACCGGCAAGCAGGTGAGGGTGCTGGTTTTCGCCAAGGGCGAGAAGCAGGACGAGGCGAAAGCCGCCGGAGCCGACTATGCCGGATTCGAGGACCTGGTGGAGAAGGTCCAGGGCGGCTGGTTCGACTTTGACGTCGCGGTTGCCACGCCGGACACGATGTCGGCAGTCGGCCGGCTGGGCAAGGTGCTGGGGCCACGCGGCCTCATGCCTTCGCCCAAGACCCAGACCGTGACCTTCGATGTGGCCGCAACGGTCAAGAGCCTGAAGGCAGGCCGGATCAAGTACCGGACCGACAAGACTGGGAACATCCATGCGCTGATGGGCAAGGCGTCGTTCGATCCGGACAAGCTGAGTGAGAACGTTCGGAGCTTCGTAGCCGAAGTGGTCAGGGCAAAGCCGGCTACGGCCAAGGGCCAGTTCGTGCACAACATCGTGCTGTCATCGACCATGGGTCCCGGGGTCAGAGTCGACGTCCGCGAATTCCTTGATACAGCCAGGAAGGGAGTCTAGCCATGCCCAAGCAGGTGAAGATTGATGCGGTGGCCGGGCTGAAGGAGAGGATCGGCAAGACGTCGGCGCTCTATTTCGTTGATTTCACGAAGCTCGCCGCCAACGACTTCAACACGCTGCGACGCAAGTTGGGCGAGTCGAAGGTTGCGGTCCGCGTCGTGAAGAACCGGCTGGCGCTGCGGGCGCTGACCGAGAGCGGCGTGCCGGCCGACATCGAGAAGCTTCTGACCGGGCCCACCTCGCTGGTGTTCGCCGTCGACGACCCGATTGCGCCGGCCCGCACCATACGCGAGCAGATGAAGAAGATGGCGGCCCTGAAAGTCAAAGGGGCCTATTTGGACCGGGTCCTGTACCCGGCCGACCAGTTCAACTTCATCGCCGGGCTGCCGACCAAGAACGAACTGCGCGGCGAGGTCGTCGGCGTGCTGCAGGGACCGATCTACGGGCTGGTGACGACACTAGACGGGCTGCTTTCCGAGTTCGTCTGGGTGCTCGACCAGGTCAAAGACCGGCCGCGGGCGACGGCGCCGGCGGCTGACGCTCCGGCCCCGGAAGCGACTGCTCCCGCGCCGGAGCAACCGGCCGCAGCCTGAGACAGAATTGCATGGGAATTGCTGCTTCATAACGACGGGATCGATAGGAATGCCGCGGTTGCTTGCGGCAGTTTAACAGTCCAGGAGGATTGATGGCGGAAACCAAAATCCAGCAGGTCATCGAAACGATCGAAGGCCTGACAGTTACCGAATTGGCTGAGCTCGTGAAGTCCCTGAAGGACAAGTTCGGCGTGTCGGCTCCGGCGTTCATGGCGGCCGGTCCGATGCCGGCGGCCGGCGGCGCAGCCCCGGCGGAAGCGAAGGCCGAGGAACAGAGCGAGTTCACCGTGACTCTCGTATCTGTCGGCGACAAGAAGATCCAGGTGCTCAAGGAGCTGCGGTCAGTCACCCAGCTGGGGTTGAAGGAAGCCAAGGACATCATCGACAAGACCCCTAGCGTCGTCAAGGAGAACGTATCGAAGGAAGACGCCGCCAAGATCAAGGCGAAGCTCGAGGAAGTAGGCGCCAAGGTCGAGGTCAAGTAGAAGCGGCGAGTGACGAGCGTCGGCATCGCGGTTCGTGATTCGCAGGCGGTTTGTCCGGCTATCGGCCGATCACGGGGGAGGCTCGCAGAATGGAACAGCTAGACTTCTCTAGGAGCACAACTCACTTAGAGATCCCGAGCCTGCTTTCACTGCAGCTCGATTCGTTCCGAGAGTTCGCCCAGTTTGAGACCGACCCGGCCCGGCGCGAGCCGCACGGGCTCGAGGGCGTCCTCCGGGAGACGTTCCCGATTGAGGACGCGCACAAGAACTTCCGGCTGGATTACGTCGGCTACCGCTTCGGTGAGCCGAAGTACTCGCCGGACGAAGCCATGGCCAAGGGCGTTAACTACTCGATGCCGCTGAAGGTCGTGTTCCGGATGGTCAAGAAGGAGCCTACGACCTCCGAAGGGCAGCCCGCACCCAGCAGTGAGAAGGTCAAGGACATACTCGAGCAGGAGGTCTTTGTCTGCGAGTTGCCGTGGATGACCACTGCCGGTACGTTCATCATCAACGGAGTGGAGCGGGTGATTGTCAGCCAGCTCCACCGGTCTCCGGGCGTCTACTTCTCCCGGGACGGCGACGAGTTCTCGGCGTTGCTGGTACCGCTGCGCGGCGCCTGGTTCGAACTGGTCGTGGACAAGCACAACTCGATGGTGGTCCTGCTTGACCGGAAGCGGCGGATTTCGGCCGCGACTTTCATGCGGGCAATCGGCTACTCGCACGAAGATATCGTCGACAAGCTCTTTCGGGTCGTCCAGAAGCCGTTTGCGCCGGGACAGGTCGTGGCGCGCGACATCAAGTCGGAGTCGGGAGAGTCCTGGGCACGTGCCGGTGAGTACGTGACCGAGGGGTTGCTGGATTTCCTCTCGTCCAAGGGCGTAGCCGAAGGTTGGGTCGTGGATGGGAACCCGGCTGGACTCGACATCATCGCCAACACGCTGCGTGCCGACCGTACCACGTCAAAGGAAGATGCCATCAAGCGGATCTACTACCGGTTGCGCTCGATTGCCCCGCATTCGATCGAGCTGGCCGAGTCGGTGATACTGGGCATGCTCTTTGACCAGAAGCGGTTCGACCTCGGCGCGGTCGGTCGTTACAAGCTGAACCAGCGTTTGATGGCCAAGACCCCGCTCACCCAGACCGGGCTGCTGCAGAAGGACGTGCTGGCAATCGTCTCGCACCTGCTGTTGTTTGCCGGTGAAGGCCGGCTGTACCAGGTCCGCTATCAGGCGGGCTCCTCCGAGGAACGGGACAAGGTGCTCGGGGAACTGAAGGGACAGGACCTGCTGCCGGATCGATATCACTGGTACGAACGCCGTTCTGAGCTGGAGATGACCTTCTACGACGAGGGGCGCGGCAAGCATGCCGAGAAGCTAGTGTCTGTCAAGGGAAGGCGAATGGTCGCCGAGCCGGTCCGCTATCAGGCCGACGACGTCGACCACCTCTCGGCCCGCCGCGTGAAGCGTGTGGGCGAGCTGCTGGAAAACCAGTTCCGGGCTGCCCTGATGCAACTGGCTCAGAATATCCGGGAGCGGGCCGCCTTCATTGACGACAGCCTGCTGACACCGCAGGAGCTGGTGAACACCCGGGTGGTGGCTAACGCCATCATGCAGTTCTTCACCCAGAGTCAGCTCTGTCAGTTCATGGAGCAGACAAACCCGTTGACCGAGCTTACGCACAAACGGCGCGTCTCCACTCTGGGCCCGGGGGGGCTGACCAAGGAGACAGCCGGCTTCGAGGTGCGGGACGTTCATTTCTCTCACTACGGACGGATCTGCCCGATTGAGACGCCGGAAGGACCCAACATCGGCCTGATCTCAACGGTTGCCACATACGGCCGGGTCGACCAGTACGGCTTTATGACCACGCCTTACTGGCGCGTCAGCGACGGCAAGGTGATGGTCGGCAAGGGTCGGGAGATCTACCTCAACCCGGACGAAGAGGACCACTACGCGATTGCCCAGGCAACCAGCAAGTTGACGTCGGACCACCGTTTTGTCGACGAAGACGTCATCTGTCGGCGCAAGGGCGACGTCGTTTCCCTGCCGCCGGACCAGGTCGACTTCATGGACGTGTCGCCCAAGCAGATTTTCGCACCTTCGACCGTGATGGTGCCCTTTCTCGAGCACGACGACGCCGACCGGGCGCTGATGGGTGCCAACATGCAGCGCCAGGGCGTGCCGCTGCTCCTGCCTGAGAAGCCGCTGGTCGCGACCGGCGTTGAAGGCAAGTTTGCCGCCGAGTCGGGCGCGATTCTGCTGGCGCCTGAGGACGGAGTGGTAACGCGGGTGGATGCGCGCACCGTCGTGCTGCGTTCCGACCGCGGGCCGACCGAGTACAAGCTCAGGAAGTACAAGAAATCGAACCAGTACACCTGCCTCTCGCAGCGGCCGATGGTTCGGGCCGGGGACCGCGTCAAGAAAGGCGCCCTGCTCGCGGACGGGCCGGCCACCCAGGACGGCCAGCTCGCTCTGGGTCGCAACGTGCTGGTTGCCTTCGTGCCGTGGCGCGGATACAACTACGAAGACGCCATCATTGTTTCCGAGGACTTGATCAAAGAGGACGGTTTCACCTCCATTCAGCTGCTCGAGTTCGAGATCCAGGCGCGCGAGACGAAGTTGGGTTCGGAGGAGATCACTCGCGACATCCCGGGTGCGACCGAGGACGAGTTGCGCAACCTGGATGAGTTCGGGGTCATCCGGATCGGTGCCGAGGTTGGTCCCGGCGACATCCTGGTCGGCCGCATCACGCCCAAGGGCGAGACCGAGTTCACGCCCGAGGAGCGGCTGCTGCGGGCGATCTTCGGCGAGAAGGCGGCCAACGTCCGTGACACCTCGATGCGCGTGGAACCGGGCGTGTTTGGCGTGGTGATCGAGCAGCGAATCCTCTCCCGCAAGCTCGGGGATGCCATGAACCGACGGCTGGAAAAGGAGCGTGTGGTTGAAGCTGGCCACCGCTACGACCTGAAGAAGGAGTTCCTGCAGGATCGCCGCGATGAGCGGCTGCGTTCGGTGCTGCGCGGTCAGAAGGCTGCAGCCAATGCCAAGGACGGCAAGGGCAAGATCCTGCACAAGGCCGGGCAACCGATGAACGACGAGTTCCTGCGCTCCGAGGAGTTCTCCGACCTCCGCAACATCGAGCAACTCGTTTCGAGTCCGAAGTTGCAACTGGAGCTCCGGGCGGCAGTCAAGGACTATGAGGACGCGCTGGCCGAGGCGGACAACGAGCGTCGCCAGGAGATAGAGCGCGTGTCGCGTGGAGATGAGCTGCCGCACGGCGTGCTGAAGTGGATCACCATATTCATCGCTCAGAAGCGCAAGCTGGCGGTGGGCGACAAGATGGCCGGCCGCCACGGTAACAAGGGTGTGGTCTCGAAGGTTCTGCCGGTCGAGGACATGCCCTACATATCGGTCGAGGCAGAGAGCAAGGACGCGAGCGAGACTATCCGCGGCATGCGCGGCCTGCCGGTGGACATGATACTCAATCCGCTGGGCGTGCCGTCACGCATGAACCTCGGTCAGGTGCTCGAGACCCACTTGGGCTGGGCAGCCAAGGTGCTTGGCTACCAGGCCTTCTGCCCGGTGTTCGAAAGCGCGTCGCCCGAGGAGATCAAGACGGAGCTGCGCAAGGCCGGATTGCCCGAAGACGGCAAGATCGTGATGTACGACGGCCGGACCGGGGACCGCTTCGGCGGCAAGATCACCGTCGGTATGATGTACGTGGTCAAGCTCATCCACATGGTCGACGACAAGATCCATGCCCGTTCGACCGGCCGGTACTCGCTCATCACCCAGCAGCCGCTCGGCGGCAAGGCCCAGTTCGGCGGGCAGCGGTTCGGCGAGATGGAAGTCTGGGCGCTCGAGGCGTACGGTGCGGCGCACGCGCTCCAGGAGATGCTGACCATCAAGTCCGATGACGTCGATGGCCGCAGTGCGCTCTACGAGTCGTTGATCCGGGGCAAGAACCCGCCCCGTCCGCGTACGCCGGCCTCGTTCGCTGTGCTGGTCAAGGAGCTGCAGGGGCTTGGTCTTGAGCTCATCCCCGAGCGGGGGAAGGAGACGGCATGATGACAGACCGGGATTTCTTCGACTTCGATTCGCTGCGGCTGCGGATCGCCTCGTCCGAGACGATTCGGAGCTGGTCGAGCGGCGAGGTCATCAAGCCGGAGACCATCAACTATCGTACCCAGAAACCGGAGCGTGACGGGCTCTTCTGCGAGCGGATATTCGGACCGGTCAAGGACTACGAGTGCAACTGCGGCAAGTACAAGAAGATCCGGTATAAGGGCATCGTCTGCGACCGGTGCGGAGTCGAGGTCACGACTTCGGCGGTGCGGCGGCAGCGGATGGGTCATGTCGAACTGGTCGTACCGGTAGCCCACACTTTGTTCTACCAGGTCCCTCCCTCGAAGATCGGCCTGATGCTTGCGCTCTCCATCAACCAGGTCGAGACTATCCTCAACTACGAGGCCTACGTGGTCGTCGAACCCGGCAACTCTCCTTACAAGAAGATGGACCTCATCACCGAAGAGGAGTTGAAGAAGATCGGCCCCAAGTCGGAAGGGTTCGAGGCGGCTGGCGGTGCGCCAGCGCTGAAGACGCTCTTGTCCCGGATTGAGCTCGACGATCTGGCCGCGGAACTGCGCGCGCGGATCAAGCACGAGACATCGCGCCGATTCAATCTGCTCAGGCGATTGCGTGTGGTCGAGGCATTTCGCGCCTCGGGCGCGCGTCCGGAGTGGATGATCCTGGACGTGCTGCCGGTCATTCCGCCCGACTTGAGGCCCCTCGTTCCCCTCGAAGGTGGACGCTATGCCACGTCGGACTTGAATGACCTCTACAAGCGGGTGATTGTCCGTAACAACCGGCTCAAGCATCTGCTGTCAATACGGACCCCGGACATAATACTCAAGAACGAGAAGCGAATGTTGCAGGATGCGGTCGACACTCTCTTCTCCAATGAGACGAGGCCCAGGCCGGTCCGGGGACGCGGTAACCGTCCCTTGAAGTCGCTCTGCGAAGCGCTCCGGGGCAAGCAGGGTCGTTTCCGCCGTAACCTGCTCGGAAAGCGTGTGGACTATTCGGGCCGTTCGGTCATCGTCGTCGACCCGGCGCTCAAACTCCACCAGTGCAGCCTGCCCAAGGAGATGGCGCTCGAGCTGTTCAAGCCGATGATTCTCAGGAGACTCGAGGAACGTCGCCTGGCCGAAAGCGAACGCGGGGCGAAGAGCATGTACCGACGCGAGGCGCCGGAAGTCTGGGAGGTACTTGAGGAAGTCACCAAAGACCATCCGGTGATGCTCAATCGCGCACCTACCCTGCACCGGGTCTCGGTTGAGTCATTCTTCCCGCTGCTGGCAGAGCACCGGGCAATCGGTATCCACCCGCTGGTTTGTCCACCGTTCAACGCCGACTTCGACGGTGACACGATGTCCGTACACGTGCCGCTGACCCCCGAGGCGATTCTCGAGGCATCGGTGCTGCTTCTTTCCTCGCACAACATCCTGTCCCCGGCGCACGGCCGTCCGCTGATGACGCCGTCGCAGGACATCGTCATCGGCGTGTACTACATCACCAGGAAGCGTCAGGACCGGACCGAATCGGTGGGGTCGTTTGACGACTTCGAGACAGTTCACTCGGCCTATGACCTGGGTGAGCTGGGTATCCACGATCCGATCAAGTTTCGCTACGACGGCAAGATCTACAGCACGACAGTGGGCCGAACACTCTTCAACGAGGTTCTGCCGGAACAGCTGCGGTTCGTAAACGAGGACTACCCCAAGGACAAACTGGTGGCGCTCGTCGATACATGCAGCCGGACGCTGGGGCTTGAAGCGACTGCGCGACTGCTCGACGCGGTCAAGGATATCGGGTTCGAGCAGGCGACGCGGTCCGGCCTTTCCATCGGCGTCGATGACGTCGTCGTACCGAAGGAGAAGTACGACATCCTCGACCGGAGCGAGCGCGACCTGAAGAAAGTGCACAAGGCCTATGACCGTGGTCTGATGACCGACGCCGAGAAGTACAACCTGGTCGTCAACACCTGGACGCTCGCGACCGCCGAAGTCGAGGAAGCACTGATGAAACGTCTGAGCGAGGACCAGGCCGGCTTCAACCCGGTGTTCATGTTGATTGACTCGGGTGCGCGCGGCTCGCGTACCCAGGCGGCCCAGATCGGCGGCATGCGCGGGCTGATGGCAAAACCGCAGCGCCGTTCCGTCGGCGAAGAGGTAATCGAGACGCCGATCAAGAGCTCGTTCCGCGAGGGGCTGTCGGTCTGGGAGTACTTCATCTCTACCCATGGCGCGCGCAAGGGCCTTACCGACACCGCGCTCAAGACCGCCGAGGCCGGGTACCTGACCCGCAGGCTCGTTGATGTGGCGCAGGACGTCGTTATCACGACTGAGGACTGCGGTACGATCCTCGGGCAGGAGGTCTCGGCCTTGCGCGAAGGAGCGGATATAGTGGAACCGCTGTCCGAGCGAATCGCCGGACGGTTCTCCCTCGACGATGTCGTGAACCCGGTGTCGGGCGAGGTGGTGGTCCATTCCGGGGAATCGATCAGCGACGAGGCGGCCGAGGAAATAGAGAACTACGGAATCGAGACGGTGCGGGTGCGGTCAGCACTGACCTGCGAGGCGCGGCCCGGTCTGTGCGTCAAGTGCTACGGTCGGAACATGGCCACCGGGACCGTCGTAGAGGTCGGCGAAGCCGTGGGCGTTGTTGCCGCCCAGTCCATCGGCGAGCCGGGAACGCAGTTGACCCTCAAGACCTTCCACGTCGGCGGTGTCGCTTCGCGTGTCGCGGAACAGACCAAAGCGACCGCGAAGTTCGTGAGCAAGGTGAAGTACGAAGGGTTGGTGACGGTCAAGCGGACCGACGGCGAGACGGTCGCCCCGGACCAGGGGCGGCTGGTGCTGCTTGCGCCGGATCGCATGGTTCCCTTCAGCGTACCGGCCGGAGCCACCGTCCGCGTCCACGACGGGCAGGAGGTGAAGGAGGGCGATACCCTGTTCGAATGGGAACCCTACTCGATCCCGATTCTGGCCCGTTCCAAAGGCGAGATCCTGTACCACGATGTCGAGGTAGGGGTCACTTTGCGCGAGGACATCGACGAGCGAACCGAGCGGATGCAGCGGATCATCACCGAAGACCGAGGCCACCGGCTTCACCCGCGCGTCGCCATCGTCGGGCCCAAGGGCAAGGTGCTGGAAGCGCACGCGCTCCCGGCCGGGGCGTATCTTGTGGTCGACAATAAGTCCCAGGTGCTGCCCGGCGACACCCTGGCCCGGCTGGCGCGTGAGATGGGGCGGACCCGCGACATCACCGGTGGTTTGCCCAAGGTCGCCGAGCTGTTTGAGGCGAAGCGCGTCAAAGAGCCGGCGACGATTTCCGAAATCGACGGGACCGTCAACGTCGGCGAGCCGCGCGAGGGTATTCGCGAGGTCAAGGTGATCTCCGAAGGCGGCACTGAGAAGGAATACGAGATACCGTACGGCAAGTACCTGCTGGTTCAGACCGGTGACCGAGTTCACGCCGGCGAAAAGCTGTGCGAAGGTTCGGTCGACCCGCACGACGTGCTCAGGGTGCGAGGTTGGCTGGCGGTACAGGAGTTCCTTACCAACCAGATCCAGGCCGTGTACCGGCTGCAGAAGGTGAAGATCAACGACAAGCACATCTCGGTCATCGTCCGCCAGATGCTGCGCAAAGCGAAGGTCGAGGATGCCGGGGACTCGAACTTCATCGAGGGCGAAATCGTTGAACGGCGCCGGTTGCTTGACGAGAACGCGAAGCTGATCGCCGAGAACATGCGTCCGGCCACCTTCCAGCCGATACTACTCGGCATCACCCGGGCCGCGCTCCTGACCGAAAGCTACCTCTCGGCGGCATCGTTCCAGGAGACGACGCGGGTGCTATCCGAGGCAGCGATTTCCGGCAAAGAAGACAAGCTCAAAGGACTGAAAGAGAACGTGATTGTCGGTCGGCTGGTTCCGGCGGGCACTGGTTACCGTGACTACGCCCGCATCAAACTCGCCGCCGAAGAGTCGCAGGAGAAGGTAGAGGAGGCATTATAGCATGCCGACAGTAAACCAGCTCGTTCGCAAAGCGCGCGAGCCGATCCACAGCCGGTCCAAGACGCCGGCGCTCAAGGGCAACCCTCAGAAGCGAGGGGTATGCACGCGGGTCTACACGACTACGCCAAAGAAGCCTAACTCGGCGCTGCGCAAGGTCTGCAAGGTGCGTCTCACCGGTGGTTCCGAGGTCACCTGCTACATCCCGGGTGAGGGACACAACCTGCAGGAACACTCGATTGTGCTCGTGCGCGGCGGCCGCGTCAAAGACCTGCCGGGCGTGCGCTACCACATCGTCCGTGGTGTGCTCGACACCACCGGCGTTGACGGCCGACGCCAGGCGCGCAGTCAGTACGGAGTCAAGCGGCCCAAGCCGGGCGCCGCGTCGTAAGGAGACGCTATGTCAAGACGACGCTCTGCCGAACAGCGGCCGATAGCCGCAGATCCGCGCTACAACTCGACCTTCGTAACCAAGTTCATGAACAACCTGATGTGGGCGGGCAAGAAGACCACAGCTCAGCGCATCTTCTACGGCGCGCTCGACCTTGCCCAAGAACAAGCCAAGGAAGACGGCTATGCCGTGTTCCAGAAGGCTATGAACGCCGTGAAGCCGGTGCTTGAAGTCCGGCCGCGCCGCGTCGGTGGCGCCACCTACCAGATACCGATGGAAGTCAGGCCCAAGCGGCGCGACGCTCTCGCTATCAAGTGGACCATCACGGCCGCCCGGGCCCGTAACGAGCACACGATGATTCAGAAGCTCGCCGCCGAGCTGCTCGACGCCAGCCGCAACCAGGGAGCGGCGGTCAAGAAAAAGGAAGACGCGCACAAGATGGCCGAGTCCAACCGCGCCTTCGCCCACTACCGCTGGTAGCTTGAGCTAGCAGCAAACTGCGACTCCAACGCGGCACGCTCTCCCGTGCCGCGTTTCTCTTTCGACATTCGGCAATCGGAAGTGAAACCACCGCCGAGGGTCCTGGCTTCTGCTGTCTGAGTTTTCGGGCATCGGGGACTGTCCCGCAGCGGATCTAACGCAGCTACTACGATGGACTGTCCCCTGACTTCTGCGGGGCGGAACCACTGCTCGATTGAATCCGCTTCGTACCTTGGCGTCCTTGTGATCGAGTCAGGGTTCGCGGGATGTGCGATGCGGTCAGGGGATGAACACGTACGGCGTGAGTTCGGTGCCGTCCCAGGTCCAATTGACCGAACTCCCCGCCTTCCACTGGTAGCCGGCAATGACGACGCTGTCGAGAGTCAGGCTCTGCGCGTCTTTCACGAGGCAGGAAAACCAGTAGTCCCTCCCAACTGCGTGCGGAGCAGTGGTCATGCTGGAATCTGCGGGGACCAGGATGTCCGTGTCCAGCCAGAGACCGGTCGTGCCCATCCGCGACGAGAACGTAACGGGACCGACGTCCTGATTGCTGTAAGTGAAGGTCACGGTCGTGCTGGTGCCGCACAGTGGAGCGATGAGGAGCAAACCTGACACGGCGATGAGTAGCGTCCTTAGCATGACTGAAATCCTAGCACTGACTCACGTCAAGTCAAACCACGACACAGATGGGCCGGCCCGGGCACATCGTGACCCCCTTTGCGCATTGCTGCTACGATTGATGTTACCTGACGATCAACCAGCGCGTCAAGGTCGAGCGCCGGGAGCAGGAGTATGCGCTGGTCAATCCCTGGCGC
>VGIR01000060.1 GCA_016867815.1 candidate division WOR-3 bacterium
GTCTGCCACCTCGTCCCGCAGCCAGGACAAGTCCAACACTCGGTCAACCCGTTTCAGTACATGGTCGTCGGGCACCAGGTCCCGAAGCGGACAGGCGACGAAGATGTCCTCACGCCAGCGGTCCTGATTACCTACCATTGTCAGTGGAGTCCTTTCGGTTGGGCGTCACCATCCCTTCAGACGCACCAGCCGTCAGAAAGATGTCAAGACTTTTTCAACAGCCCCACTGTCCCCATTTCCAATCGCGGTCGTGTCCCAAACCCACAAGGTTGGCGGTATAGGTAGAGAGGGCAGACAGCAGCCAGAGCACGGGCGCCGGCGCGAGCCGGCATCTCTTCTTTCGGAACGATGGACGAGGTGACGAGAAATGGGCAAATCCGGCTGCGGTGTCCACACAGATATGTGAGGGCAGAAGGGGAAAACGGGGACTGTACCGCGCCGAATCCGATGCAGACGCTCCGTGGAACTGTCTCCGGCCTTCCGCAGCCCTGAAGCCCGAAAGCGTCCGAGACCGTGCAGGGAACCGCACAGAAAGGCAGGTTCCCATGATGGATCCAGCACAGAGGATCGCGAACTGGAACGTGAAGTACAACACCGGGCGGATCAAGGCGACGCTCGACGACAGGCGACCGGTCATGCTGGCCAGCGTGACCGCGGTGTATCCGACCATCACGGCCACGGAGCTGCAGATCAGACAGGTCTGCGGTGGTGCCGGAGTGAAGACCATCCAGATCCCGTTCTACCTCAACTTCGGCCGGGAGCTCTGGGCGCTTTCGCGCCCGTACCGCCCTGATCCCGGCGCAGCGGAGTCCGGCAGGGAGGGCCGCGCCCTTCGGCTCGCCCCGCTTCTTCCTCTGCGGCCGCTCTGCTCCGCATCGGAGCGATATGCCCGGAGGGCGCTGGGACAAGCCGCCCGCGCTTGACCCGGGCTACGCCAGTGCTTACGCTCTAGGCCACCGAAAGGACTAGAGCATCGCACGCGAAGCACCGATTCTGAAGCGACCGCCCTTCAAGAAGCTGCTGGTGGCTAACCGGGGCGAGATTGCGGTCCGGGTCATCCGCACCTGCCGCGAGCTTTCGATCCCGGTCGTCGTCGTCTATTCTGAAGTGGACCGGACCTCACTGCCGGTGATGCTGGCGGACGACGCGGTCTGCATCGGCCCGGGTCCGACCGCCGAGAGTTACCTCATCCCGTCGCGGGTGCTTTCGGCTGCGACCGTGACCGGGTGTGACGCTCTCCATCCCGGCTACGGGTTCCTTTCCGAGAACCCGGACTTCGCCGAGGCGGTTGCCACCTGCAAAATCACCTTTGTCGGGCCCGCACCGGAGACGATGCGGCTGCTCGGCGACAAGGTCGAAGCCCGGAGACGGATGAAAGCCGCCGGCGTTCCGGTGGTGCCCGGCTCCGACGGCCCGCTGGCGTTCAGCCGCGAGACAGCGAAGTTCTGCGCCGAAATCGGCTACCCGGTGCTGGTCAAAGCCGCGGCCGGCGGCGGCGGCAAGGGAATGCGTGTCATCAAGCGCGAAGCCGATCTTGAGACCGGCATTCAAATGTGCATGGCCGAGGCCAAGCGCTCATTCGACGACCAGCGGGTCTACATCGAGAAGTATCTGGCCGGCGCCCGGCACGTGGAGATCCAAGTGCTGGGGGACCGGCATGGCACGCTCGTGCATCTGGGTGAACGCGACTGCTCGTGCCAGCGCCGCCACCAGAAGCTGATCGAGGAGTCGCCCGCACCCGGTTTCACGGCGGAGCAGCGCGAACAGCTCGGATCGTGGGCCGTGGCTGCTGCCAAGGCAGCGGGCTATTTCGGCGCCGGGACGGTCGAGTTCATCGGCGACGACACCGGCACCTTCTACTTCATGGAGATGAATGCACGGCTCCAGGTCGAGCACCCGGTCACCGAGATGGTGACCGGCGCCGACATCGTGCGGGAGCAGATACTGGTTGCGGCCGGGGAGAAGTTCGACCCGGACCTTACCCGCGCTCCTCAGGGGCATGCGATCGAGTGCCGCATCTACGCGGAGGACCCGGACGCAGACTTCCAGCCCTGCCCCGGCTTCCTGACCGAGGTCAGCCTGCCGGGGGGGCCGGGCATCAGGGCAGACTCGGCGCTCCTCTCCCGCTCCGAAGTCTCCCCCTTCTACGACCCGCTCATAGCCAAGGTGATCTCGTGGGCGCCGGACCGCACCGCCGCCATCGCCCGCATGGACCGCGCTCTGGCCGAGACCCGGATCGAGGGCGTCAAGACCACGACCGCGTTCCTGCGCCGGCTGCTCCACAACCCGCGGTTCCAGAGGGGCAGAGTCACTACCGGCATGCTGGACGAGGCATAGGCAGAACGCTCCCGGCGCACGGGCGGAGTTTGACTTGTGCTCCCGCTCGAATATGATTACGTCGTGCGCCGCCAACGGGCGCTGACAGTCGGGGTCTTAGTGTAGCCTGGTTTAACACGCTGCCCTGTCACGGCAGAGACCGCCGGTTCAAATCCGGTAGACCCCGCTGACCGAAGAGTCCGAATCACGAAGCTCGAATGACGAGTCAATGAGGGTCAGGCACGCAGTCCGGATTCGTAATTCGCCTGCATTCTGGCTTCCATCGAGTCTCGCGCTTCGGAATTCGCGCTTGGCCGCTGCGCTGCTTCTGGTGGCAATGCTCACCACGGCGGCCCCGGCCGTATCTCCCGCCGCCAGGCTCAAGTCCAACTACGAGCTTGCCTTGCATTCACAATCCTTCACCGAGGCCGTAGTCGCCAACCAGTCGCGCGAAATCTACCGGATGTTCACGCCGGGATTTGCCGCCGAGCACTCGTTCGCACGCTTCGATTCGGCGCTGGCCCGCTGGTCCCGCGGACGCCGCATCGTTCGCGCCAGCCACAAGGTGGTGGACATCAAGGGCCCGTCCGGGTACGTTTCGAGCTGGTTCGTCTTCGCGGGCGAGCGCAACCACAACTACGTCTACCAGAACTGGTTGAACTCCGGCCGTGGCTGGCAGCTCGTCTGGTTGTCGCGGATCCTCGACACGAGTTTTGCTTTTGGCCAGGTCGATTCGCTCGCGCTGGTGAAAGCAAGTGAAGCCGGAGTGCGATACGTGCTTTCCCGGTCAGGTCTCGCCCTGTTCAAGTCCGGGTTCGAGCGACCCGATACGGTCGTGATGCTGCGCCTGGGACGGCCGGGCGAAGGCGAGTACCGGCTGGAATCCCCTGTCTACTGGACCACGCCGGAGGAGATCCGCGCCGGCATCCGACTACCCCGAACCGAGTTCCTGCTCCACCTCGCGCTGGTCCGGCTGATTGGGGACATCGCGCTGGTAGTGGTGGACGTAACTCCGACCACGCGCGATCTGCTCGGCCGCAAACGCCGGCCGCGTGGAGTCGAGGTCTACCTCAAGCGGGCCGGCACTGAGTGGGAGTTCCTGGAAGTAGGCAAGAAGTGGTAGTTCAAGGCTACCTCCAAAGGAAAAGGGACGAAGGACAACGACGTTCATCGTACATCGGACGCAGCTCCTCGTTCTTCGCTCTTCTCTCTTCACTCTTCTCTCTTTTTCTCCTCGGCGGTTGCCCGGGCGAGGACATCACCCCGCCGGAAGTGGTAATCATCGCGCCGGCAGATGGCGATACGATTGCCGGACCCGTAACCGTCCGCGCCCGCGCAACCGACAACAAGAGGGTAGTCAGCGTCGAGTTCCTGGTAGACGGCGTCCGTCTCGGCGCCGACTCGTCCCCGACCGGTCAGATGTTCGAGTTTGCCTGGCTGGGTTTGATGCGGCCCGGCTCCACTCACACCCTGAGTTGCTCCGCCGCGGACGCAGCCGGCAACCGCAGCTCCTCGCCGGAAGTCACCGTCCATGTCAGCAGCTCTGCCGGCAAGCATCACTCCGGGACCATCGGGATGGCCGAGACCTGGGAGGCCGCGTCGAGTCCCCATGTCGTTGATTCGGACCTCTTCATTGAAGCGATGCTCACGCTCGAGCCAGGCACGGTCGTGCTGGTCGCTGACGGCGCGACCGTCGCGGTCGGCACGCGCTCGCCGGCCGGCATCTTCGCGCGCGGCAAGGCCGATTCGGTGATTACCTTCAGCACGCTCAGCACGGCACCGGCTCCGGGCGCGTGGAACGGTATCCTCTTTCGGGCCAACACGGTTCCGGGCGGAAGCCTCCTGCGTCACTGCCTGGTTGAGTATGCAGGAGGCGGAGGCTATCTGGTGAAGTGCGAGGCAGGCGGAGTGGCCATCGACTCGAGCGAGTTCTTCTCGAGTTCGGGATCGGGCGTGTCGGCCTCGGGAGGCGGGCTCGCTTCGCTCGCCGGCAGCGTCTTTTCCGCCTGCGCCCGGTTCCCGGTCAGCGTCAGTCCCGGTCTGGTTTCGGCCATCACCGCCGACAACAAGTTCAGCGACAACTATCGCAATGCCATCGAAATCCCGGGCGGCACGGTTGCGGCGACCGACACCTGGACCAACCTCGGGTTCCCCTACGCCATCACCGCCACGCTCACGGTTGCCGACAGCACGAACCCGCTGCTCTACGTCGCGCCCGGCTGCTCACTCCTCTTTGCTGACAGCGCCAGACTGCGGGTCGGGCTGGGCAAGCCCGGCGCACTGCGTGCCGACGGAACCTACGGACGCGTCGTCTTCGGCCCGCTCGTAGCCGGTTCCGGCCAGTGGCGCGGCCTCGAGTTCTGGGAACAGACCGACCCGGTCCGCACGATTCTCAACTTCTGCAGCATCGAAGCGGCGGGCGCGAGCAACGCGGCCGCAATCACCTGCTACGCCGAAGTGCTGATTGCCAACACTAAGGTCTCGGGCAGCGCCGGCACCGGCATCTACTGCCAGAACACCGGCTTCGCCCGGTTCGAGAACGACACCATCACTGGATGCGGCGGGTTCCCCCTGCGCATTGCCGCCCAGTACGTCGGCACCATCGGCAACGGAAACAGCTTCACTGGCAACGCAGACGATGCCATCGAGGTGGCCGGCGGTAACGTGGCCAGCAACGCCCAGTACCGCCAGCAAGGGGTGCCCTACCTCATACGTGAAACCATCGAAGTAGGGTCAGCCCTTGAGCCGACGCTGCTGATCGAGAACGGGGTCGAGCTCCGGTTTGCGTCCGGCGCTGCGCTGGCTGTCGGCCGCACGGCCCGGGCCAGCCTGCAGGCCGATTCGGTCACTCTCACCGGCGCGGCAGCGCAGCCCGGCGCGTGGGACGGACTCGAACTCCATCGCTACACCACCAGCACCAGCCGTGTGGAACGTTCCCGTCTGCTCTACGGCGGCGGCGCCAACCGCGGAATTGTCTTCGTCGACAGCTGCGTGCCGGTGCTGACCGGCAACGAGATTGCCTTCTCGAGTAACTACTGCGTCTTCATGCGGAACACCGAACTCGACCCTGACACGATCCGCAGCCAGAACTGGCTCCACAACTGGGACCCGGGCTTCGACGACGTCTACTACGCACCATAGATGAAGCAAAGCCGGACCGGGGCTGCCGGTCCGGCTGCAAACGTCTGGCCTTTCCGCCTACAACTCACCCATGATGTTCTCGTACAAACCCAGAAGTTCGGTTTCGCCCAGTTGGATTTCGTTCACCATTCGGGCCAGCTTCTGCTGGTTCTCCGTGGTGCCGATCTTGACTCCGCTCTGAACAATACCGCTGAGCTTGCCGATTATCGCCGTGTTCTGGGCGATAGCCTCGTCGATCAGGGCGGTCTGGTCCGGAAGCGCCTCGCGCATGTCCTGCAGGAACCGGTTCGCGCTCTCCTTGTTGGCCAGCAGGGTCCAGATGAGCCGGTCGAAGCAGCCTTTGCCGCTATCCGGGCACACCGGGCAAAAGGGAGTGGTATCAAGGTCGCGAATCCAGAGGTCGTAGGCGGCGATACCCGACTGCCAGCCGGAGTCGGCGGACGCCTGGCCCAGTTCCAACGCCTGCGTCAGCACCATGGCCAACAACTCGGCCGGGTCCGGCTCATCGGCTGCGCGATACGAAACCTCGTAGGCCTCGGCTATCGGACCGCTCAACCTCACCTCGTCACCCGCACCCAGGGTGTAGCCATACAGCGCCGAATCAGCCGCATCGTATCTGGCGGCGACGCCCCAGCCAAACCCGTTGCTCGCCGGCCAGGCGCCAAAAACCAGTATCGGCCTGCCCCGGGCCAGCCTGTCGCGGATCGCAGCCACGGCGTCGCCCTGGACCTCGCTCGCCGGCTTGACCGGGTCCGCGGACCCGCCAAGAACCGCCCGGAAGGTCAGGCCGTAGTGTTCGGTCAGGCCCTCAAGATAGTCGCCGGAGAGCCCGTTCGGCCAGGCGCCGCGACAGCCCTCGCGCCGGGCGGTGAAGGCGAATGACTCCCCGGTCAGGGCGGCCAGCCAGTCGTAGTCCGCGGTCACGCCGTAGTAGCCTAACACGTCCTTCAGCGCCAGAGCAAGCCCACCGGGATAACGCTCGGCGTCCGGCAGCACGCCCAGCACGCCGGGCGTGGCCGCGACCTTCACCTCCGCATCCCCGCGCAGCACTGTCATCGGAATCCTCTCCGCCGACCCTACCGACCGGAACTGCAGCTGCACCAGTTCCTCGGTGGTCTTGACTGGTTCGTCACCGTAGGAAATGATCACGTCGCCGGGCTCGAGCCCGAGCGACTCGGCCTGGGTCCGAGGCAGAACGCGCCAGATCGCCGGCCTGTCTATCTGCGCATAGGTGGCACCAAGCGCTTCGCCGGTCTCCTCTTTGCGGCAGGCGAACACCACGACCAGGGCTGCCAGCGCGAGCAAAACAGACTGCCTACTCACTGTTACTCCTAGTTTGGAAAGTAAGGACTGGGATTCCCGAACTCGAACCGCTCAGTCGTCGCGGTGCGACACCTTCACGACCGGCGTTCGACTTCTCGGCCATTGCGCTGCCATTATGAACCTGGAGCCGGGGGAAAGCAAGCGAAACGTTGAGGGGAAGTCCGAATGACGAAACTCGCGCTGTCAGACAGGGACCGCTGAGGTCAATGACGATTGAAGCTCGAATTGCGGAGAATGACCAATTGAGGACTCGGACTTCGTCATTCAGTCGTCACTCGGATTTCGAACCTCGAGCTTGCGCGGCGCTGCCGCGCCGCGCCTACGCCGGCTTCGTGCCGACCACCGGCTCACCCATGCCTGCCGGTGCGTCCAGTCGCGCCGAAAGATCGGCCAGACCGGCGCAGACCGCCTGCGCCTGCACGTCGCTGAAACCGGAGTTCCTCACCTGCGTCCAGATACTGCGGGCCAGGGTCGCTGCGGACCACGTAATCCTGACGTTAACGAACCCGGCGTCTTCCAGCGTTTCCTTCATCGACTGACTGGTGAAGTGCTCGAGTTCATAGAAGCTCGCGCCGGTGATTGCCGACAGGTTCCGCTCCAGGAACTGCAGCCCGACCTCCGGGTTGGCCGACGGGCTGGGCCCGAGCCGGTCGACGAGGTCACGCAGCTTCCGGAACTCCTCCTTCATCTCCGGCGTGCTGGCGAATTTCACCAGGTAGTTCCGCTCCCACGGCGGCCGCGAGTGCTTCAAGGAATAGTGATAGCCCAGCGAATCAGCGGTCTCGGAGAACATCAGCCCCTCGGTGAGCTCACGCTCGCGTCCCTCGCTGGGCTCGAAGCAGACCCGGAAGCGGCCACCGGGTTTCAGGACCCGGAACACTTCGGCAATCGCCTTGTAGGGGTCCGGGCTCTGCTCAATGGAGGTAGCTGCCACCACGCCGTCAAAGCGGTTGTCCGGGAAATCCAGCCCTGTCGGGGAAACCTTCTTCACGGTGACGTTCTTGAGACCCAGCTTCTCGACACCGGCGTTGACGGCGTCGACGCGCCGCTGCGAAGCCTCGGCGCCGGTCACTGCCTTGAACAGCGGAGCCATACGCAGCAGGGGCCAGCCGTCGCCGGGCCCGACATCGAGGACTTCCTGGGCGTTGCCCATGTGCACGGCGAAGTCGCGGATCCGCGCCTCGTCGAGGAAGTGCTCTTCCAGACCGTACTCAATCGGAACGTCGATGACGGGCAGCTTGCCACCGCCTTGCCGCTCCATACGGTCAAAAGTCTGTTCTGCGCTGCTGGACTCGACCGGTTTGGCCGTGTTGACAATCCAAGTCTCAAGAACCGTGTATTTCTTCGCCATGTTCGGGGCTATGATAGCTTCCTCCGCAGCTAAGTCAAGGCGCGCCCGGCCGAACCGGTTGACTCGAAAGAGCAGAAATCAGAAACCTGACACCAACGCTTTCGGACCGGAGCCTTGAGGCTATGTGTCACCCCGAAGGAGCGAAGCGACTGGCGGGTCTCGCCCTCAGCCGACGCACAAGGGATGACAACCGCCAGGACGTAGAGAACTCCAGGGCCCGGAGAAGACACCGTGGATTCCGCAGTCTGGCGCCACCACGCGCTCCCTGGCTTTGCGCACCGCTCTGGTCAAAGCTCAACGCATTTGTCCTGAGCTCGGACCATGGCGGAGGCCGGGGGTGCCTCTATCGTTCTTGCTTCTTCGCCAGACCCTCGACCCATTCGCGCCTGCGCCAGAGCGCGCAGCCGCCGCGCGTTTCTTTGAGCTGCGCGTGGTTGTCGCGAATCGCCTTGAGCAGGTGCGACGCGAGCGCCTCCTTGAACGGCTTCTCAGCCACGCTCGTGTCCGAATAGGGCGCGAACGGACAGGGCTCGAGGCTGCCATCAGGCCCGACGTGAACGAATCCGCGTCCCGCTGCCAGGCACCCGCCGAATTGTTCTTCGTCACCCGGGAATACGATGAATACCGGCCGCGCCGTCTTCTGCAGTCCTTCCGAGAACTCGACCAGTTTGTGCCGCTGTGCGGGCAGCAGGGTCAGATCCTCAGTTCCCGGTTCTGCCGGCGTGTATTCCACGAAGATGAACAAGCTGCACCCGTTCCCGATCAGCGCCTGGACCAGCCCTTCGGCGGTAACGGCTTCGAAGTTCCGACGCGTGACCGTGAGCGACGCCCCGAAGAAAATGCCGGCCCGCCGCAGCTTCTCGGCCGCAGCGGCCACGGCCTCGAAGACTCCCTCGCCGCGGCGCGTATCGGTCTCCGGTTCCCAACCCTCGACACTCAGCACGGGAATCACCTGCGGCTGGCTCCGGAATCGGGCAATGACCGAGTCGTCGAGCAGCAATCCGTTGGTGAAGAGCGGGAAAATGAGACCGGGGAACATGCGTGTGACGTCGAGAATCCCGGGCCGCATCAACGGTTCGCCGCCGGCAATCATGATTACCGAGACCCCCAACTCCTGCGCCTGCCCGAACAGGTCCGCCCACCGCTCGTCGGTCAGCTCCGGCCGGCGCGTACCGTGCCGAGCCCGGGCATAGCACCCGCGGCAGTGGAGGTTGCAGCGGTTGGTGATGCTGGCGATGACGAGTGGCGGCACCTGGACCCCGCGCTCACGCTGCTGGTCGCGCAGCCGGGCCGAGCGCGACTGGGCAGCCTGGATACGGGCGAAGAAGACGGCCTGCCTGGGGTTCTTCCAGGCCGCCCGGGCCGCATACCTGAATACGCGTGCGACTTGAGCGTCGAACCGGCCGAGAAAGTCCGTAGTCATCGAGCCGAGAGCATAGCGCACCCGGATTGGGGACGCAAGGAGGTGGTACGGAACGCGGGACGCAAGCGGCAGAACTGCAGAGAAAGCGGTGCAGGTTTGACTTTGCGCTTGCCGGCGGCAATATCAATCCGTGAACTGCTCCGCGAAAGTCCGCCCCAAGCAAGGAGTACAAGTGAAAAGTGACCTTCTCCGGATTCCCGCTGCGCTGCTGGCGCTGCTCTTGGCCGGGTGCGGCGTGGGACCCGTCGTTTGGCAGAAGACCCTGGACATCGGCGGTGATGAAACCGCGACCGCGCTCACATCCGACGGCACCAACTACTACGTCAGCTTCGTCGCCACCAGACCGGGCGGGTCTGACCGCGCCGGCTGGTTCGTGACCAAGCTGGACAGCAGCGGCAGTGAAGTCTGGACACAGATGTACAGAGAGTCGCCCTATGCGATGTGCCAAGACCTCTGGGCGGATACCCTCGGCCCCCTGTTCGCCGCGGGCCGGTCAAAGTCCGAAGGCCAGGACATCTGCCTGGTCATCCGCTACGCAGCCGGCGGCGAGATCATCTGGCAGAAGGGGCTGTCGGTCGGAGAGAAAACGTGGGGCACCGGCATCTGCCCTGTTTCCGGAGACCGGATAGCCGTCTGCGGTGTTGCCGGCACCGATGCCGACACCGACTACATGATCGCCCTGCTGGACGCCAGGGACGGCCGAACCGTCTGGGTGAAGAACCTCGACCTCGGCCCCAACGATCTTGCCGCTCGAATCGCCTGCGATGCTGATGACAACCTCACGGTGGTCGGACTGCACGGCGAGAACGCGGCCAACCCGGACATCGTCATCATCAAGATTGCCCCGAACGGCGACACACTGTGGACCCGGCGCTACGACTCGGGGGGAAGCGACGAGCCCGGCGACATCGCCTTCGACGGGTTCGGCAACGTCATCGCCACCGGTACCGCCCGGGTTGGAGATTCGGTCCGCTGCGTCATCATCGAGTACGCGCCGAACGGCGACTTGATCCGCAAGCTCGCCTACGGCACCGTGGCCCAGGCAACCGGCAGAGGCATCTTTGTCACCAAGGACTCGGAGGTCTTCATCGCCGGCAGCCTGCTGCTGCAGGACGGGAAGAGCGAGATCCTCGCCTTCCAGTACAGGCCGGACGCGGTATCGGTCTGGCAGAAGCAGTACTCTCCCGGGCCGAGCGCCGGCGGAATCGACCTGGTGGTCAACGAGGACGTCTGCACGGCAGCGACGGTACAGGGAAAGACGAAGGATGTGCTGGTCTGCCGGTTCCTGCAGTTGAACCCCGAGGCGGTCAGATGATTGCCCGGCTGAAGGATTGGGTGCCGCAGGTCGACCCGACCTGTTTTGTGGCACGCAACGCGACTGTCGTCGGCCAGGTAACGCTCCAGCGCGGGGCCAGCATCTGGTTCAACGCGGTGGTACGCGGAGACATGGCGCCGATAACCGTCGGCGAGGAGACGAACGTTCAGGACCTCGCCATGGTCCACGTCGACTACAACACTCCGACCGTAATCGGCAACCGGGTAGTCGTCGGCCATCGCGCCATTATCCACGGCGCGACCGTGGGTGACGACTGCATCATCGGGATGGGCGCGATACTGCTCAATCGCTCCCGGGTCGGTCGGAATTGCATCATCGCCGCCGGCGCGGTGGTGCGCGAGGACTTCGTGGTACCGGACGGCTCGCTCGTTGCCGGCGTCCCGGGGGTGGTAAAGCGCCCGCTTACGCCCGAGGAGACCGAACGCATCCGCCGCAACGCGGCCGACTACGCCACCCGGGCCAGGCTGTACATCGAACAGGACTTTGGGAACCAGGAGGTCTAGCGACCGGCGCAACCGGTCGGCCGCCGGCGGGAAGTCGCGGTCTTCTCCGGGTCCCCGGTCGCGGATAGCCGGGGCTCGCCGCTTGCTCATTCCGGCGCTGCTCGGTCTCTACGTCGCGCTTTCGGTCCTTCTGTTCGACCCTAAGTTGGCGACTTTCGGCGACAATGCCCGGTACCTGATACTCGGGAAGTCTCTGGCCGAAGGCACGGGCTACCGGGATGTACATCTTCCCGGGACGCCGGCGCATACCCAGTACCCGCCCGGGTTCCCGCTGATGCTCGCTGCCGTCAACCTCGTCTTTGGCGGAGTGAACGTGTTGGCCGCAAAGCTCTTCGTCCTCTTCACCGGCATCGCGGCGATGCTCCTCACCTATCGTCTCTGCGAGCGGGTCCTCAGAGAGAAAGCCTGGCCGGTGATGGCGACTCTAGCGTCGGTGCCCGCGCTGATCGTCAACAACCACTGGGTCCTATCTGAAATGCCTTTCCTCCTCGTTTTGGTTGGAGCTCTCTACTGCCTCGTACTTGCGGACCAGCGGCCGAAAGCAGTTGCCGACCGGTTGCGGCTCGGAGCCTGCGCGCTCGCGGTCGCGACCTGTTTCATCCGCAGCGCGGGAGTCGCAGTCGTGCTGGGCCTGGCCCTGCTGTTTCTCGCGCGGCGACAGTACCGCAACCTCGTCGTTCTCCTGGCCCTGTTTGCAGCTACGGCCGTTCCCTGGCAGGTCATCAACGCCCGCTCCGGCAGCGAACAACCTTACTTCGAGCAACTGCTGGCCAAACACCCCTACTTCCTGGAACAGGGACGGGCAAGTCTCGGGGACTGGGCGCTGCGTGTGTGGCAGAACCTGCGGGACTACGTGGCCAGGGCGTACCCCCGTACGCTCTGTCCGACGCAACCGAACTCCGGGTCCGAGACCATAATTGGCATCGTCCTTTCTCTCCTCTCGGCGATCGGGCTCATCCGCGGATTCAAAAAGCATGGCATCCTCGCGTCCTGCGCTCTCTGCGCCGTACCGGTGCTGGTCTGCTGGCCCCATATCTGGGTGACCGAACGTTTTCTGCTTCCTTTCCTTCCTCTGGCCGTCGTCTTCCTGTTCCTCGGTGCAGACTGGGTGGCTGCGCGACTCAGATGGCATTGGCTCGCTCCTATGCTCGCCGTCGCGATCGTGCTGGTCAACGCGGTTCAGATAACCGCGCTCGCCCGCGGGGCAGTCAGGGACAACTTCGGATACCTGCGCGGTGACAGGTACTCAGGCTACCCGATCGACTGGCGCCACTGCTTCGAGACTATGGAATGGATCAAGGCGAATGTGCCTGAACAGGCGGTAGTACTGGCCCGCAAACCCGAGTTCGTCTACCTTCTTTCCGGGCGACGTTCCTTCTGCTATCCAATAACGGAGGATCGAACGCAGGTCATGTCGGCCTTACAGAGAAGCCAATACATCCTGCTCGACAACTTCCAGTGGTCCGACCTGACCCCACGCCTGATCGGACCGATACTCCGGGACAATCCCGACCTCTGGGAAATCGTCTTCACCACAGCACCACCCAAGTTCCACGTCGCCCGGATCAAACCCGGTGTGCAGCCCACGAATCCGCCGCCATCGTCCGAATACCCGTGAATCCGGAGCCGCCCGAAGAACGGCTCCGAGCTTGGCTCTTGTCGCGCCGGGGACCGGTGGCAGGCCGAAGTAACGGTTCTGCAGGAGGTTAGCGTGTGCGTCGCGTTCCCGGAAAGCTGCCCGGATTTGACAACGGGCAGCGACCCATGCTATAATGTATTGTGGTGCTGCCACTTCCGCAGCGGCCCGGGTTGCATTCTCCGGCAGAGCCGGCGCCGGCCAAATGTGGCCGTGATGGGCAACCGGGCTCGAGCCCGGGACTGGCGGAGCACGGGTGCGTACCAAAGAGCCGAATCTGATGCCGGATTGCTCCTCAATCTCCTCCATCAGAGCCAAGCCTCGTGCGTCCGGATCCGGGCTCATGCGTCTGCGAGTCGTTGCATCTCGCCTACACAACCCTAACCCTGCCAAGGAGGAGTCGTGAAGAAAAACGTTGTGGTTGCTCTTCTTGCTTTGCTGGTCGTATCCGCATTCGCGGCCCGGCCATCCGAATCGCACTACAGTATGGGTCCATCTCGCCGGTTCGAGCCCTCAGCCGGCGAGGAAGCGAACTTCATCTCCCTCGCCAATGGAATCACCATCGACACACGCACCGGCGAGCCCGACCTGCCGGCCGGTCTCACGGCGCGCGAAGTACCTGGCCAATCCGGGTACTACATCATTCAGTTCGAAGGTCCGATTCAGCGCGAGTGGGTTCGGGATCTCGAACGGCAAGGGATACGACCATTCGGCTACCTCCCCAACTACGCCATGCTCTGCAGGCTTGGACGCGAGCAGCAGGCACTGGCAAGCAACTTCCCACAGGTACGATGGGTCGGGCTCTTCCAGCCGGCCTACAAACTCCAGCACGCGCTGCCTGACGCGCAGGGATTCCTGGAGGTCGTTGTTCAACTCATGCCGGGTGAGACCGGCGCTGCGGTCGTGGACCTGATACAGGCAGGTGGCGGCGCTGTCATTGAGGAGCTCACCACGAGTTTTGCCACCACGGTCCGGGCCGGCATATCCGCCGACCTCATTCCCGCCATCGCTCAACTCCAGGAAGTCCTCTGGATCCAGGAGTGGATTGCCCCCGAGATCGCCAACAACCAGTGTCAGTGGGTGACCCAGACGGGATGGAAGAGCTCGCCGCAGCCGGATACGGCAATGGCCGTACGCACGTCATGGCAGCGCGGCGTCCGGGGCCGCCGAGTCATCATGTCCACTACCGACACCGGGCTCAACCTCGGCCATGACCTGTTCCGCGACCCGTCCCTGCCGGTGGTGGCACCCGGGATCTGGCCCGACCACCGCAAAGTCGTGGCCTTCAAACTCTACCAGGGCGCGGATGCGGGAGAGAACGTCTATCACGGCAGCCACGTCAACGGCACGGTCGCGGGCGACGACTCGGTAACCGGCGGCACCAGTTACAACGACGGCATGTCGATCAAGGGCCGCCTCTACTTTGTTGATCTAACCAACTCCTCCGGTGGCTTCGTGGTTGGGGCGGACCTGACGCCCCTCTGGGATTCGGTCTACCTGGGAAGAGGTCTGCCCGACTCCCTGCGTCCAATTCTCCAGCATTCGGGATCATGGGGAGCGTCCAATTCGACTGGCAACTACACGACGATGGACGCTTCCACCGACGCCTACTGCTGGGCCCACCCCGACTTCCTGAACATCTTCGCCGCCGGCAACGAGGGTGGCGTCCGCCGCATCCGCAATCCCGGTATCGCCAAGAACGTTATCACCGTCGGTGCGACGGGAAACGGCACCGCTTCGAACACCATCGCGGGTTTCTCCAGCCGCGGCCCGACCCAGGACAACCGGACCAAACCCACCATCTGCGCGCCCGGCGTTTCCCTCTACTCCGCCCTCCCCTCGCCCAGCACCAACGGCTACACGGCGTTGTCCGGCACGTCGATGGCCACACCGGCGGTGAACGGCGCCATCGGCCTGATGCGCTGCTACCTGCGTGAGGGCTACTACCCGACCGGCGCCCCGGTTACCGGTGACCGGCTGGGCTACATCTCGGCGGCACTACTCCGCTCCATGGCCCTCGCTTCCGCCGACCCGAACATCGGCAGTTTCACGGTTCCGAGTTTCGACATCGGCTGGGGACGGATTGACGCTGACTCGGTCCTCTACTTCGCCGGTGACGCGCGCCGGCTGATGATCAAGGACGATACCACCGGAATCGGCACGGGCGAATACCGTGAGCAGGAGTTTGTAGTCAACTCGGCGCTACCGCTCCGGATCGCTTTGGCCTGGACCGATACGGCCGCGGCATCGGGAGCCAACCCGACGCTGGTCAATGACCTCAACCTTGAAGTCGTCGACCCGTCCGGCACCAACTATCGGGGCAACCAGTACTCCGGCGGCCAGTCGGTCCCCAACCCGGTCACCTGGGACAACATCAACGTCGAGGAATGCGCCCGCGTCAACTCGCCCGCCACCGGCACCTGGAAGATCCGGGTGCGCGGCCAGAACGTCGCCACCGGCTCGAAGCAGCGATTCGCCTACACGATAACCGGCGACGTCAGCTCGCCGATCAGCGTGATTGATGTCGGCGTCCGGAGCATCGCGGCCCCGGCCGGCACGGTAGACTCCGGCACTACTCTCACCCCGCGGGCCTGGGTCCGGAACTTCGGCACCGGCGCGTCGACATTCCCGGCAACGATGACAATCGGCACCGGCTATACCAATACGCAGACCATCACCAATCTCGCGCCCGGCGACTCGATTCAGGTCAGCTTCGCCGCCTGGACCGCTGCCGCGCGCGGCACCCACGCCGTGCGCTGCTCGACGGCCCTCACGGCTGACCAGGATCCGGACAACGACACACTATCCGGCACCGTGAATGTGCGGGTGACCAATGTCGGCGTGGCCGCGATTGTCGCGCCGGTCGACACGGTCGACTCGGGCACGCTCGTGACGCCGCAGGCCCTGGTCCGGAACCACGGTAGCGTGGCCGCGACCTTCTCGGCCACGATGCTGATCGGGACGGTCTACACCAACACGCAGACCATCACCAATCTCGCGCCCGGCGACTCGATTCAGATCTACTTCTCCAGTTGGGTCGCATCGCCGCTCGGCGTGCATACCGTGCGCTGCTCGACCCGGCTCACCGGGGACCAGAAGCGCAGCGACGACACTCTTTCCGACCGGGTCACGGTGATGATCAAGAAAGACGTCGGCGTGGTCGGCATCAACAAGCCGGCCGGCAACTACGCGCCGCGCGAGGTCACCACCCCCGCGGTGACCGTCCGCAACTACGGGGCGGTCGCGATCGATTTCGAAGTCTGGCTGTTCCTTACCGACCCGAATGGGAACCTTTACTACACCGACAGCGCCTTCGTCACCAACCTCGATCCTGCCAACAACCGGTTGGTCAACGCCTTCCGCCCCTGCACCCTCCGGCTCCTCGGCGACTGGACGGCGAAATGCAGCACCTACCTGATCGATGATACGCACCTCGATAACAACGTTAAGACCAGCAGCTTCAAGACCGTGTCGGTGTGGGCAGAGATGAAGTCCATGCCCCAGCCGCCCTCGTACCGACCGGTCAAGGATGGCGCCTGGCTGGCCTACAACGCCGGCAGCGGCCTCCTCTATGCCGGCAAGGGCAACAAGTCCGATGACTTCTACTCCTACGACATCCTCGCCAACGAGTGGGATCAACTTCGGGCCATCCCGCTCGGTCTCGAAGGCAGGCTGCCGCGCCGGGGCGCGTGCGGCGCGTCCGACGACGTGAGATACGTCTACATGGTCAAGGGCAACAACACGTTCGGTTTCTGGCGCTACGACGTCACGACCGACTCCTGGCTGCAACTCGCCAACGTCCCCGCGGGGGCCCACCGCCGTGTCAAGGCCGGTGCCGCCGCCTATGTCCAGATCGGCGACAGCGGTTTCGTCTACCTGCTCAAGGGTCCGACCTGTGAGTTCTACCGATTCAACGTGGCGACGTGGACCTGGGAGACGATGCAGCCGGCCCCGATGGGCACGCACGCGAAATGGTACGGCGGCTCCTTCCTGGTCTTTGACGGCAACCGCACCATCTACGCCCACAAGGCGAGGTACCACGAGTTGTGGGCCTACGACGTCCTGACCGGCGTCTGGAGTGGCACGCGGCTCAACGGCATGCCGTTCGTCGGCAAGGCCGGACGCAACCGGAAGTCGCGTGACGGCGGCAGCGGCGCGTTCTTCGACGGCGGCGTCTACGCGCTCAAAGGCGGCAGCACCAGTGAGTTCTGGCGCTACGACGCGGCCGCCGGCACCTGGTCCGAAGGCGATGAACTACCGCCGATGGCCCGGGACGGCAGATCTCGCAAAGTCTACGCCGGCGCCAGCATGGTCAGCGTCGATGGCACGCTCTTCGCGCTCAAAGGCAACAAGAGCCTCGAGCTGTGGCGCTACGCGCTTGGTTCCTCCAGTGGGCCGCAGCCCGCGCGCGAGGGCGTCATGTCGGCAGAGACGGAGCTGGGCGGCAGACAGTTCGCCATCAGTCCGAATCCGCTGGCCTCCGGCTTCGCAATACTGCGCTACGGCCTGCCGCCGGGCGGGCAGGCGACGATTGAGGTCTTCAGTGCTTCCGGTCGTCTCGTCCGGTCGTCATCCGGAGTCACGAGTTCGTCATTCCGGCTTGACCTCAAATCAATACCGGCGGGTGTCTACCTAGTCCGCGTGGAGACTGCCGGCTACTCGGCTACGCAGAAGCTCGTGGTAGAGAGATAGCAGAGACCAGAAAGCACTTCGGAGAAGCAAGGCGGCCTTCGGGCCGCCTTGGCTCTTGCAGATCCCCGCGCCGAAGCTCGGCTGTGTCGCCCGAAGTACCTCTCGTTGTTCGTCCCGAAGTACCGGCCGAAGCTTCGCGCGCTGTGAATTCACCTGCATCAGCAGTCGCGTCTTTCGCTCCATCTCGACCTGAACCTCGACCTCAATCTCAACCTCTATCCGTCGCTGCACCGCGCGTTGCTCACGAAGTTCTGCCAGTAGTTGCTCAAGTTGTTGCTCTCGGCGATGCTCGGTTCGATGTTCCTTGCGTTGGCTTTTGAGTTCTACCTCTTGACTTTTGACTTCTCCCATGGGCTGATGCCACCCCCCAGGCGGCAGGTGGGCCGCCCACTCCCCGGCAGAATTGTGGCCAAAGAGCGGCCCACCACTACATATAGACGACCGCAAGGTCCCTTCCTTCTCCCTCTCCTCCCCGAGGAGAGAGTCGGAGTGAGGAGTCGAGCGAACTGGCGACTCCGTCGGGACAGGGCTTACGCACGAGACCGGCTGCGGGTCATAGCACTCGCACCAGAACTGCCGCGATCACTGTGGCGCTCAGTGCCGAACTGAACCGCGGACTGAACGCGCAACTCAAGGCCGGATTCAACTCGCGGTTGAACGCGCAAGTCAAGCCGGAACTCGCTGCGCGACTCGCCGCACGGCTGATTGCGGGATTGAGTACAGCGTTGACGTCCTGACTGACGGTGGCGCTGAGTTCCCTAGTCCAGGCACGATTGGCCGCGTCGTTGAACCCTGAGCTCATTGCTCAACTGATGGGAGAGCTAAGTCCTTGAATGACGGCCACATTGATGGCGACATTGAGTGCGGCTTTGAACCCAGCGGTCACCCCCGGATTGACCCCCCTATTGCCGCTGCAAGCGCCGGGCGGCACATAGGGTA